>NZ_JBDJPF010000002.1:0-208410 GCF_054957865.1 Streptomyces xingningensis | reverse complement strand
AGCGCAGCGGAGCGGGACCGGGCGCAGCCCGGCACTCCGCACCGCAAACGGACCACGGCTCCCGCCCCTCACCGGCCCACCCCCATCCGGCCGCGCAGCGGGCGGGCCCAGGGGGCGCAGCCCCTCCTGCCCTGCCCCCCCCAAACCGCGAAGCGGTGCAGAAACACTCCCCACCCGCCCTGACCCGCACTTGGCTACGGGCCTAGGGGGCACCAGAGCGGACCAGTCGGACCCTTGGGGACCCTTGGGGACCCTTGGGGACCCTTGGGGGAGCTTGCGGGACCTTGCGGGAGCTCGTCGATCAGAAATCGGCTGACTGGCCGACGGGGCGCCTCTACCCTGCCGGTATGCCAACTACCGCTGAATGGATGATCTTTCTCGGTTCCACCACACTGTTCGCCATCGTCCCGGGTCCGGGGTTGCTCTATGTGCTGGCGCGCAGCCTCCAAGGTGGCCGCGCCGAGGGGATCCGCTCGGTCCTGGGGACCTCCCTCGGGGCGCTCGTCCACGTCGGCGCGGCGGCCCTCGGGCTCTCCGCCGTGCTGGCGACCTCAGCCACGGCTTTTACCGTTGTCAAACTGGCCGGCGCGGCGTATCTGATCTATCTCGGTATCCGTGCTCTGGCTCATAGGTCTGCCGCGTTGGATGAGGAACACCGTCCAGCGCCCCGGTCCGCACTGACCCAGGGAGTGATCACCGAGATCCTCAACCCCAAGACGGCCGTCTTCTTCCTGGCGTTTCTGCCGAACTTCGTCCACCCGGATCAGGCCCCCGCCCCCGTGGTCTTCGTCGTACTCGGGCTGATCGTCGTGGCCATGAACATGGCCGCCGACATCGTGGTCGCCTGCGTCGCCGGGCCGCTGGGCAGCCGCCTCTCCCGTCATCCAGGCTGGCAGACGCGCCAACGCGTGGCCACCGGGACCACGATGATCGGCCTTGGCACGCTGCTGGCCGTGGCCGAGCGTGGCTGACATGCTGCCGACGCCGTCGGCCCCGGCCCCGGGCTCCGCTGCGCTCCGGCACAGCGACATCCGCGGTCCAGGGAGAGTTTCCAGCGGTGTTGTCGAGATGAGCCGTCACCTACGAGCAGCGCACCCATGAACATCACGACCATCAACTGCCGCCACCCAGCCGCCGCATGGACCACTGTGGAACGCACCGCAATGTGCACCGCCCGCGACCTCCACCGATTCCCAAGCCTGACGGGTGGTGATGGAGAAGCCTCGGCAGGACCTGGGTCCCGACGTTCTCACGAGAGGTCGGCCGGCCCCCGTTGATGAAGCGCATGACCCCCGGGTCGTTGTCGAGGGCCAGCAGCCGGTCCACGTCGGCGTCGGTGAACCGGCGGAGCACCAGCCGGTCGGTCTTCAGGAATACGGACATGTCCCGATCCTCACAACCGCCGACTGTGCCCGCCAACAAATATTCGCGTGCGCATCCCGCTACTTGCTCGATCATGAGCGGATGACCACTGCCTTCTATCACGTCTGTTTCGCCGTCCCCGACATCGAGCGGGCCATGCGGGACTTCCAGCGCTCCGTGGGCGCCGAATGGAGCGCTCCATCAGCCGAACGGCTCGGCGAGTGGGACTACCGCATCGCCTTCACTCGGGGCGGGCCACCCTTCATCGAGCTGATCGAAGGCGTGGCAGGCAGCCCCTGGGACGCGTCGGGGCCAGGTTCGATCACCTCGGCTACTGGTCGAGCTCCCTTGAGCAGGGCTCCCCACGCCTTGAGGACAGCGGCTTCGCCGTGGAGTTCTCCGGCTGCCCGTACGGGCGCCCGTTCGCCTACCACCGCATGGACAGCATCGGCGCCCGCATCGAACTGGTCGATGCCTCCCGGCAGTCGGGCTTCCTTCAACGATGGCACCCGGAGGGGGCCTCGATGCCCGCGATCGACGAGAGGAGCGGTTCGCACGTCAACGGGGTGTAGAAATCCTCCAAGGGTTTACGGACTTGAGGATTACGGTGAGTTGACCAATCCGGGTGGGAATCCTGGGAGTTGGCGGCGCTATGGTCGGCCGCATGCCCGAACTCCCCGTTCTGCCCTACCGCAAGCCGACCCGCGGCCGGGACTACTGGATCCTGGACGACGCACTGCCCGACCCGGACGCCGTCCGGGCGCGCTGCCTGGCCAAGGACGACTGGGTCGAGGGATATCCGCACAAGCCGGAGAGCTGGCCCGGGCTGCGGACGATGCCGGGGCTGGAGCCGGGTGAACTGGCCCGGGTCGAGCAGCTGGTCAGGAAGGCGACCGGGGCGCGGAGGCTGTGGGTGGAGACGGCGCCGGGTGGCGACACGCTCAACCACAACTGCGTCCAGGTCGTCGGCGAGGGCGAGAGCCAGCCGCGTCCGCACACCGATTCACGGGCCATGTGCCGTTACGCGGCGGTGCTCTACCTCAATCCGAAGGTGCCCAAGGACTGCGGGACCGCCTTCTACCGGCAGAGCCTGCCCGGCGGCAGACTCGGCGGGAACATGGTGACGGCGCCGCACAACAACCTGGTGGACGCGCTGGGGACGCGGTTCGTCCCGCCGGACTCCTTCACCGAGGACGTCCGGGTGCCGCACCGGTACAACCGGCTGCTGCTCTACACCGCCAACATGATGCACAGTGCCACCGGCTACTGGGGCAAGGCCCTTGAAGAGAAGCGGATGACGGCGGTGTTCTTCTGGATGGCCTGACCGCCGCGGGGCCAGCCTGACGCCGCAGGGATGGCCTGACGCCGCGGGGTGCGGCGTCAGGCCGGCCGTACCCGGCTCAGACGTTGAAGCCCAGGGCCCGGAGCTGCTCCCGGCCATCGTCGGTGATCTTGTCGGGGCCCCACGGTGGCATCCAGACCCAGTTGATCCGGAGCTCGTTGACGATCCCCTCGGTCGCCGACTTCGCCTGGTCCTCGATGACATCGGTCAGCGGGCAGGCCGCGGATGTCAGGGTCATGTCGAGGGTGGCGATGTTGGCGTCGTCGATGTGAATGCCGTAGATCAGGCCGAGGTTGACGACATCGATGCCCAGTTCGGGGTCGACCACGTCGTACAGGGCCTCGCGGACCTCCTCCTCGGTGGCCGGCTTGGTCATGGCTTCCTCAGTCATGCGGTCTTCCTCTCCGACAGCACCTGCGCCGTCGCGTCCTTCCACGCCATCCAGCTCAGCAGGGCGCACTTCACCCGGGCCGGATACTTGGAGACACCGGCGAACGCGACCGCGTCCTCCAGCACCTCCTCCATCGCATCGTCGGGCTCGACCTTGCCCTTGGACTGCATCAGCTCCAGGAAGGTCTCCTGGATCCGGCGCGCCTCCTCGATCTCCTTGCCGACCAGCAGCTCATTGAGGACGGAGGCGCTGGCCTGGCTGATGGAGCAGCCCTGGCCCTCGTAGGAGACGTCCTCGATGGTGGAGCCGTCCAGCCGCACCCGCAGGGTGATCTCATCGCCACACGTCGGATTGACGTGATGCACCTCGGCGTCGCCGTCGCGCAAGCCCCGCCCATGCGGGTGCTTGTAGTGGTCCAGGATGACGTCCTGGTACATCGAGTCAAGCTTCACTGTCCGCTGCCCATTCAGCCGAAGAAGTTCCGGACGTGCTCCAGGCCCGCTATCAGCGCATCGACCTCACCGGGTGTGGAGTACAGATAGAACGACGCCCGCGTGGTCGCGGGAATTCCGTACCGCAGGCAGACCGGCCGTGCACAGTGGTGGCCGACCCGGACGGCGATGCCCTGCTCGTCGAGGACCTGGCCCACATCGTGCGGGTGGATGTCGCCGAGCGTGAAGGAGATCGCGGCGCCGCGGTCCTCGGCCGTGGTCGGGCCGATGATGCGCAGGTCGGGGACCTCCTGGAGCCTGCGGATCGCATACTCGGTGATCGCGTGCTCGTGGCGGGCGATGTTCTCCATGCCGATCGAGGTGAGGTAGTCCACCGCGGTGCCGAGGCCGATGGCCTGGGCGATCGGGGGCGTACCGGCCTCGAACTTGTGCGGCGCGGGGGCGTAGGTCGAGGAGTGCATCGAGACGGTCTCGATCATCTCGCCGCCGCCGAGGAACGGCGGCAGGTCCTCGAGGAGCTCCTGGCGGCCCCAGAGGACGCCGATGCCCGTCGGGCCGCACATCTTGTGGCCGGTGAAGGCCACGAAGTCGGCCTGGAGCGCCTGGACGTCCAGCACCATGTGCGGGGCGGCCTGGGAGGCGTCGATGACGACCAGCGCGCCGACCTGGTGGGCGCGGCGGACGATCGCCTCGACCGGGTTGATGGTGCCCATGATGTTGGAGACCAGGACGAACGAGACGACCTTGGTCTTCTCGGTGATGATCTCGTCGATGTTGGACAGGTCGAGGCGGCCGTCGTCGGTGAGGCCGAACCACTTCAGCTTCGCGCCCGTGCGCTGCGAGAGCAGCTGCCAGGGAACGATGTTGGAGTGGTGCTCCATCTCCGTGATGACGATCTCGGTGTCGCGGTCCACCCGGTAGGGCTCATCGGCCCAACCGAGCATGTTGGCCACCAGGTTGAGGGACTCGGAGGCGTTCTTGGTGAAGATCACCTCATCGCGGCTGGGGGCGTTGATGAAGGCGGCGACCTTGTCGCGGGCGCCCTCGTACAGCGCGGTGGCCTCCTCGGCGAGGACATGCACACCGCGGTGGACGTTGGCGTTGTAGCGCTCGTAGTAGGAGCTGAGTGCGTCGAGCACCTGGCGCGGCTTCTGCGAGGTCGCCGCGTTGTCCAGGTACACGAGCTTCTTCCCGTCGTGGACCACGCGGTCCAGGATGGGGAAGTCCTTGCGGATCGCCTCGGTGTCGAGGAGGCCCGGGATCAGTGTCACGCCGTTACGCCACCCTTCGTCACATAGGCCTCGTAGCCCTCTTCCTCCAGCTTGTCGGCGAGCTCGGCGCCGCCGGACTCGGCGATCCGGCCGTTCGCGAAGACATGCACGAAGTCGGGCTTGATGTAGCGCAGGATGCGCGTGTAGTGGGTGATCAGCAGGGTGCCGACCTCACCGGTCTCGCGGACCCGGTTGACGCCCTCGGAGACGACGCGCAGCGCGTCGACGTCCAGGCCGGAGTCGGTCTCGTCGAGGATCGCGATCTTCGGCTTGAGGAGCTCGAGCTGCAGGATCTCGTGGCGCTTCTTCTCACCGCCGGAGAAGCCCTCGTTGACGTTGCGCTCGGCGAAGGCGGGGTCGATCTGGAGCTGTGCCATGGCTTCCTTGACCTCCTTCACCCAGGTGCGGAGCTTGGGGGCCTCGCCGCGGATGGCGGTGGCGGAGGTGCGCAGGAAGTTGCTCACCGAGACGCCCGGGACCTCGACCGGGTACTGCATGGCGAGGAAGACGCCGGCCCGGGCGCGCTCGTCGACGGACATCTGAAGGACGTCCTCGCCGTCGAGAGTGACGGTGCCGCCGGTGATCGTGTACTTGGGGTGACCGGCCAGCGAGTAGGCGAGGGTGGACTTGCCGGAGCCATTGGGGCCCATGATGGCGTGGGTCTCGCCCTGCTTCACGGTCAGGTCGACGCCGCGCAGGATCTCCCGGGGGCCGGTTTCGGCCTCGACGGAGACGTGCAGGTCGTGGATCTCAAGCGTTGCCATGGGGAACTCAGGACTCCTGGGTGACGGAGACGAGAATGTCGTCCCCTTCGATCTTGACGGGGTATACGGGGACGGGGCGGGTGGCCGGGAGGCCGGACGGCTTGCCGGTGCGCAGGTCGAAGGTGGAGCCGTGCAGCCAGCACTCGATGGCGCAGTCCTCCACCTCGCCCTCGGACAGCGAGACGTTGGCATGCGAGCAGACGTCGTGGATGGCGAAGACCTCGCCCTCGGTGCGGACTATGGAGACCGGCGTGCCGTCGATCTCGACCCGCTTGGGGGTGTCCTCTTCCAGCTCGCTCAGCGCGGCTACGCGTACGTATGTCATGCCACGGCCGCTTCCAGCTCGGCCTCGATCTTGGTGATGAGGCGCTCCTCCAGCTCGGGGATGCCGATCTGCTGGACGAGTTCGGCGAAGAAGCCGCGGACCACCAGGCGGCGGGCCTCGTCGGCGGGGATGCCGCGGGCCATCAGGTAGAAGAGCTGCTCATCGTCGAAGCGGCCGGTCGCGGAGGCGTGGCCGGCGCCGACGATCTCGCCGGTCTCGATCTCCAGGTTGGGGACCGAGTCGACCCGCGCGCCATCGGTGAGGACAAGGTTGCGGTTGAGCTCGTAGGTGTCGGTGCCCTCGGCCTCGGCGCGGATCAGGACGTCGCCGATCCAGACCGCGTGGGCGTCCTTGCCCTGCAGTGCGCCCTTGTAGGCGACGTTGCTGCGGCAGTGCGGGGTGTCGTGGTCGACGAAGAGGCGGTGCTCCTGGTGCTGGCCCCGGTCGGTGAAGTACAGGCCGTAGAGCTCGGCCTCGCCGCCGGGGGCGCCGTAGACGACCCGGGGGTGCAGGCGGACCAGGTCACCGCCGAAGGTGACGATCACGGACTTGAAGGAGGCGTCCCGGCCGACCAGCGCGGTGTGCTGGGCGGCGTGCACGGCGGTGGCGTCCCAGTCCTGGACGGAGACGACGGTGAGCTTGGCGCCGTCGCCGATGAGGTACTCGACATTGGCGGCGAGCGTGGCGTCACCGGTGTGGTCGAGAACGACGACGGCCTCGGCGAAGGCGCCGACCTCGACGAGCTGGTGGCCGAAGGCGACCCCGCCCTCGCCGTGCACGGAGATGCGGACGGGCTCGGTGAGCACCGTCTCCTTGGGGATCGAGACGACCGAGGCCTTCTCGAAGGAGCTGTACGCCTGGGCGGCGACCCGGTCGACGGGCTTGCCGGCCCGGCCGAGGCGGGAGTCGTCGCGGCCGACGGTTTCGACGGTGACGCCCTCGGGGGCCTCGATCTCGACCTTGATGCCGCCGCCGTCGGCTGCGTTCTCGGCAGCACTGCCGTCGTGCAGGCCGCGGAGGCGCTCGAGCGGGGTGAACCGCCACTCCTCCTCGCGGCCGTGCGGCACGGGGAAGTCCGCGACGTCGTACGAGGCGGGGGCGCTCACTCGCGCGTCGATGGGCTGCTGGGCCCCGCCCACCTGGATGGCGCCGTCGGTCGTGCTGCCGGCGGGAGTGTTGTCAGCCATGGCTGTCGTCGTGCTCTCTTCCTGTCACAAAGGGTTCGCTGCGGCCGGGAGGGGCGGCGGTCAGCCGACCGCGCCTTCCATCTGCAGCTCGATCAGCCGGTTGAGCTCGAGCGCATACTCCATCGGCAGCTCGCGGGCGATCGGCTCGACGAAGCCGCGCACGATCATCGCCATGGCCTCGTCCTCGGACAGACCGCGGCTCATCAGGTAGAAGAGCTGGTCGTCGCTGACCTTGGAGACGGTCGCCTCGTGGCCCATGGAGACGTCGTCCTCGCGGACGTCGACGTAGGGGTAGGTGTCCGAGCGGGAGATGGTGTCCACCAGCAGCGCGTCACAGAGCACGTTCGACTTGGAGCCGTGGGCACCCTCGCCGATCTCGATCAGACCGCGGTAGGAGGTGCGGCCGCCGCCTCGCGCCACCGACTTGGAGACGATGTTGGAGGAGGTGTTGGGCGCCATGTGAACCATCTTGGCACCGGCGTCCTGGTGCTGGCCCTCGCCGGAGAAGGCGATGGACAGCGTCTCGCCCTTGGCGTGCTCGCCCATCAGGTAGACGGCCGGGTACTTCATGGTCACCTTGGAGCCGATGTTGCCGTCGACCCACTCCATGGTCGCGCCCTCGTAGGCGACAGCGCGCTTGGTGACCAGGTTGTAGACGTTGTTCGACCAGTTCTGGATGGTCGTGTAGCGGCAGCGGCCGCCCTTCTTGACGATGATCTCCACCACGGCGCTGTGCAGCGAGTCGGAGGAGTAGATCGGGGCGGTGCAGCCCTCCACGTAGTGCACATAGGCGTTCTCGTCGACGATGATCAGCGTCCGCTCGAACTGGCCCATGTTCTCGGTGTTGATCCGGAAGTAGGCCTGCAGCGGGATGTCGACATGGACGCCCGGCGGGACGTAGATGAAGGAACCGCCGGACCACACGGCGGAGTTCAGCGAGGCGAACTTGTTGTCACCGACGGGGATGACGGTGCCGAAGTACTCCTGGAAGATCTCCGGGTGCTCCTTGAGCGCGGTGTCGGTGTCCAGGAAGATGACGCCCTGCTCCTCCAGGTCCTCGCGGATCTGGTGGTAGACGACCTCCGACTCGTACTGGGCGGCGACACCGGCGACCAGGCGCTGCTTCTCGGCCTCCGGGATGCCCAGCTTGTCGTAGGTGTTCTTGATGTCCTCGGGCAGGTCCTCCCAGCTGGCGGCCTGCTTCTCGGTGGAGCGGACGAAGTACTTGATGTTGTCGAAGTCGATGCCGGAGAGGTCGGAGCCCCAGGTCGGCATGGGCTTCTTCGCGAAGAGCTTCAGGCCCTTCAGGCGCAGCTTGAGCATCCACTCCGGCTCGGACTTCTTGGCCGAGATATCGCGGACGACCTCCTCGGAGAGGCCGCGCTTGGCCGCGGCACCGGCCGCGTCGGAGTCGGCCCAGCCGTATTCGTAGGTGCCCAGGCCCTCGAGCTCAGGGTGGACAGTCTCCGTGGGGAGAGTCATGCGGGGTTCCTCCCGGCCGTGCTGGTGGATGCGGTGGTGGTCTTCGGTGTCTTGCTACGCGGAATGAACGTCGTGCACACCCCATCGCCGTGGGCGATGGTGGCAAGACGTTGCACATGCGTCCCGAGCAGGCGGGAGAAGACCTCGGTCTCCGCCTCGCACAGCTGCGGGAACTGCTCGGCGACATGGGCGACCGGGCAGTGGTGCTGGCAAAGCTGTTCGCCGACCGGTGCGCTACGCGCCGTAGCAGCGTACCCGTCCGCGGTCAATGCCCGGGCAAGTGCATGGGTGCGCTCCTCGGGGGCGGCGCCCGCCAGCTCCTCGCGGTACGCATCGGCCTGGGCGGCCATCCGGGCGCGGGCGAAGGCCGCGACCGCGGCCTCACCCGCCTCGCCGCCGCCGGCGGACTCGGCGATCCAGCGCAGGGCGTCCCCGGCCAGCTTGTCGTAGGCCTGGTCGAAGGCGTCCCGGCCGCAGTCGGTGAGCGCGAACACCTTGGCGGGGCGACCGCGCGTACGGGCGCCGTAGACCCGCTTCTCGCGGGGCTCGACGATGCCCTCGGCGGCGAGGGTGTCCAGGTGGCGGCGCACCGCCGCCTGGGTCAGCTCAAGGCGCAGGGCCACCTCGGCCGCGGTGGACGGACCGTGGTCGAGGATGGACCGGACGACGCGATTGCGGGTGCCGCGCTGTTCGTCGGGCATGGCGGCCCGGCCCTCGGCGGCCGCCTGGGCCGGGGGGCTCTCCGGAGCGTCGCCCGCGTATTTCACAACACCATTGTTGCGTAATTGGTTGAGAGGCGACAAGCCTTACCCGGACTGGTCAGCGGTGGCCTCGATCACTTAGGTCTGCCTAACCGCAAACCCTGCGGGCCGCCGACGGCCGGAGGCTTCGTAGACTTCCCCGCATGCGCAGCGCCTTCGCCGGGTCCCCGGCTGTCGAGGTCCACGGCCTCGTCAAGCGGTACGGCCCCAAGACCGCGGTGGACGGCCTCGACCTGTCCGTCGCCCCCGGCACCCTCACCGCCGTGCTCGGCCCCAACGGTGCGGGCAAGACCACCACCATCGAAACCTGCGAGGGCTACCGCCGCCCCGACTCCGGCACGGTCCGGGTGCTCGGGCTGGACCCGGTCACCGACTCCGCGGCGCTGCGGCCCCGGATCGGGGTGATGCTGCAGAGCGGCGGGATCTATCCGGGCGCCCGGGCGGAGGAGATGCTGCGGCATATCGCCTCCCTGCACGCCCACCCGCTGGACGTGGCCGCGCTGATCGAGCGGCTGGGGCTGGACGGCTGCGGCCGTACCGCCTACCGGCGGCTGTCCGGCGGTCAGCAGCAGCGGCTCTCCCTCGCCATGGCCGTCGTCGGCCGCCCCGAGCTGGTCTTCCTCGACGAGCCGACGGCCGGCCTCGACCCGCAGGCCCGCCGCGCCACCTGGGACCTGGTGCGCGAGCTGCGCACCGCCGGCGTCACCGTGGTGCTCACCACTCACCACATGGATGAGGCCGAGCAGCTGGCCGATGACGTCGCCATCGTGGACGGCGGCAAGGTCATAGCGCATGGCAGCCCGGAGCAGCTGTGCCGCAGCGGGGCCGAGGACACCCTGCGGTTCAACGGCCGGCCCGGTCTGGACGTGGCCTCGCTGCTCAAGGCGCTGCCCGTCGACTCCGCGGCGGTGGAACTGACGCCCGGCACCTACCGGGTCAGCGGCGCGATCGACCCCCAGCTGCTGGCGACCGTCACCACCTGGTGCGCCCAGCACGGCGTGCTGCCGGACCGCATAGTCGTCGAGCGGCACACGCTGGAGGACGTTTTTCTGGAACTGACGGGGAAGGAGCTGCGCACGTGACGGGGTACGCACGGACCGGCCGGGGGGCCGGGGGTTGCCCCCGGGGAAGCCGCAGCCTGGAACTGACCGGTAAGGAGCTGCGCGCGTGAGTGCGACATTCGCCCCGAAGCCCGGTGCCGCACCGCTTCCCCGGATGATCCGGGCGCAGGCCGCACTGGAGACCCGGATGCTGCTGCGCAACGGCGAGCAGCTGCTGCTGACCGTGATCATCCCCACCCTGCTGCTGACGCTCTTCAGTGCGGTGGACATCGTCACTGTGCCTACGGAGACAGCGGGCGGCAAGGGCAAGTCCGTCGACTTCCTGGCCCCCGGCATCCTGGCGCTGGCCGTGATGTCCACGGCCTTCACCGGGCAGGCCATCGCGACCGGCTTCGAGCGGCGCTACGGGGTGCTCAAGCGGCTGGGGGCGTCCCCGCTGCCGCGCTGGGGGCTGATGACCGCGAAGACCTGCTCGGTGCTGGTCACCGAGGTGCTGCAGATCGTGCTGTTGACGGTCATCGCCCTGGCGCTCGGCTGGTCGCCGCACGGCGCTGCGACATTTTCCGGGGGGCCGGCCGTGCTGCTGCTGCTCGTCCTCGGCACGGCCGCGTTCTCCGGGCTCGGGCTGCTGATGGCGGGCACGCTCAGGGCCGAGGCGACGCTGGCCGCGGCCAACCTCGTCTTCCTGCTGCTGCTGGTCGGCGGCGGGGTGATCGTGCCGCTGGAGAAGTTCCCGGACGCCGCGCGGTCCGTACTCGAGCTGCTGCCGGTCTCGGCCCTCTCGGACGGGCTGCGGAGCGTACTGCGGGACGGGGCCGGGATGCCCTGGGGCGACCTGGGGATCCTCGCCGCCTGGGCGGTGCTCGGGCTGGGCGCGGCGGGGCGGTTCTTCCGCTGGGAGTGATCCCGCCATGGGCACCCCCCTCGTGAATCCATGCACAAGCGGGCGCCTACGATGACTTCCGTGCCGAAGACGATGAACCCCTTCCAAGCCATCGCGGACCGCTGGCAGCCGTCCGCGCGCTTTGTCCAGCGGGCCGCGCTGGCCTGCGTCGTGATGGCCGTGATCATCGTGGTGACGGGCGGCGCGGTGCGGCTCAGCCAGTCCGGGCTCGGCTGCCCGACGTGGCCGACCTGCACCGACGACAGCCTGACGCCGACGCCCGAGATGGGCATCAACGGCGTGATCGAGTTCACCAACCGCATGCTGACCTATGTGCTGTGCGCGGTCGTCGGCGTGGCGATCATCGCGGCCCGCGCCCGGGGCCCGCGCCGCCGCAGCCTGACCCGGCTGGGCTGGGCGCAGTTCTGGCTGGTCGCCGCCAACGGGGTGATCGGCGGGGTGACGGTGCTGACGAAGCTCAATCCGTACATCGTCGGCTCGCACTTCCTGGCCGCGACCGCGCTGCTGACGGTGGCGGTGCTGATGTGGCACCGCGCCCGCGAGGGCGACGAGGAGCCGCGCGATGTCGCGACCCGCCCGGTGCGCCAGCTGAGCTGGGTGCTGGTCGGCTCCGTCGCCGTGCTGATCGTGATCGGCGCGGTGGTCACCGGGTCGGGCCGGCACGCGGGGGACGCGAAGCAGGGCGTCCACCGGATTCGGCTGAACTTCCGCGAGATCACCCAGCTGCACGTGGACTTCGTCTTCATCGTGACCGGCCTCACGATCGCCCTGTGGTTCGCACTGCGGGCCGTGCACGCGCCGTCCAGGTCGCGGCGGAGGGTGGTGGAGCTGTTCGCCGTGCTGATGCTCCAGGGCACGATCGGCTTCGTCCAGTACTTCAACGACTCGCCCGAAGTCATGGTCGGCGCCCATATGTTGGGCTCCTGCCTGGTGTGGATCGCCGTGCTCCGGGTCGTCTTGTCACTGCGCGAGCGCGGTGAGCTGCCGGTCGTCCCGGCACCGGCCGGCGAGCACGAGGCCGTGCTCCGGGACGAGCCGGCGGCCGCCGCCCGATAGCGACGGCGTACACATACGAAGAGGGGCCCCGATCGGTTCGGGGCCCCTTCGCCGTACGTCCTCAGCCGTTGCCCGGCCCGCCGAGCTGGATGCCCGCCATACGGGACCACTCATACGGGCCGGTGCGTACCTTGGCCGCCATCTCACCGTCGAAGTCGTCCCGCAGGGCGATCCCGGCGAGCTCGGCGGCCTTGCGCGCCGTCTCGTAGGAGCGGGCGACGAGGTTGCCCCACTCGCCGTTGGCTCCCACGAGCGCGATGCGCGTGGTGCCGCGCCCTATGTGTGCCAGCTGCCCCTCGGCGCTGCCGCCGTGGCCGACCGCGAATGCGGTGATCTGCTTGGCCAGCCTGGCCGCCTGACGCTGGGCCCGCGCGTCGGGCGTGGCCTCTTCGGCCTGCTTGGTGTCTGCCATGAACAGGATGCTACCGACGGGTAGGGGAAATGGGTACGGGCTACCGAAGGAAGGGGTCTATCGCCACCGCGGTGAACAGCAGCGAGACATAGGTGATCGACCAGTGGAACAGCCGCATCTCCTTGAGCTTGGCGCCCGTGACACCCGCCTTGGCCCGGGCCTGCAGCGCGTGCGCCTCCTTGAGCCAGAAGACACCGCAGGCCACAGCCACGACCGTGTAGAACCAGCCGGTGTAGCCCAGCGGCGTGAGCAGCAGCGAGACGGCCACCATCACCCAGCTGTAGGCCACGATCTGCCGCGCGACGACCTTGTTGCCCGCGATGACCGGCAACATGGGCACGCCGACCCGCTCGTAGTCGTCCTTCACCTTCATCGACAGCGGCCAGTAGTGCGGCGGCGTCCAGAAGAAGATGACCAGGAAGAGGATGACGGAGGCCCAGGAGAGCTCATTGCGCACCGCGGACCAGCCGATGAGCACCGGCAGGCACCCGGCGATGCCGCCCCAGACGATATTCTGCGCGGTACGCCGCTTGAGCCACATCGTGTAGACGACGACGTAGAACATCGAGGCGCCGAGCGACAGCATCGCCGACAGGGGGTTGACCAGATACCAGAACCACGCGGTCGATCCCACGGTCAGCGCGATGGCGAAGACCAGGCACTCGCGTGGCGAGACCATGCCGGTGACCAGCGGACGCTGGGAGGTGCGGTCCATCAGCGCGTCGATGTCACGGTCGTAGTACATGTTGAACGCGCCCGCGCCGCCGGCGGAGAGGTAACCGCCGACGCAGGTGACCAGCACCAGCCACAGGTCCGGAACACCCTCGGCCGCGAGGAACATCACCGGTACCGTCGTCATCAGCAGCAGCTCGATGACCCGCGGCTTGGTGAGTGCCACGAACGCCTTGACCCGGGCCCCGAACGGCCGGTGGCCGGGGCTCTTGGGAAGCACCCCCGCAGGACGGGATTCGACGGCCGTCACGCACACCCCTGACAGAGATAAGGCCAGCAAGCACATCCGGCCCGAACGGCCGGGGAAGACTTGCGCGTACCACGCCACTCTAGACGCAGGGGACAGCACGCCCTCCGCCGGGGTGGGGTCGTGTTGAGCGCCCTCGGCGGCCCGATCCGCACCCCCGAGAGGCGGGCGCCGCCCGCGCATTGCACGCTGGACTCATGGACTCATGACCGCCCTGCCCGTGCCGGGAATCTTTCCCCTCCGGTCTCGGTTGCCGGGAACGTCGCGCCGAGCGGCCGACTGGACGTCGAAAAGGCGTGTGCCACCGCGAAGGTAGGCTCGGCATCGCCGCGTCGTGGCGGAACATACCGCCCCCGGCCGAAGAACAATGTGGAGAGGAGCCCTGAACTAGGGTGAGCACCAAGCCGACCACCACAGACCTCGAGTGGACCGAACTGGACCAGCGGGCCGTCGACACCGCTCGCGTCCTGGCCATGGATTCCGTGCAGAAGGTCGGCAACGGCCATCCCGGCACGGCCATGAGCCTGGCCCCGGCCGCCTACCTGCTCTTCCAGAAGCTGATGCGGCACGACCCGAGCGACGCCGACTGGGCCGGCCGTGACCGGTTCGTCCTCTCCCCCGGGCACACCAGCCTGACCCTCTACACCCAGCTCTTCATGGCCGGCTACGGCCTGGAGCTCTCCGACCTCAAGGCCTTCCGCACCTGGGGCAGCAAGACCCCGGGCCACCCGGAGCACGGTCACACCCGCGGTGTGGAGACCACCACCGGCCCGCTGGGCCAGGGCATCGCCAACGCGGTGGGCATGGCCATGGCCGCCCGCTACGAGCGCGGCCTGTTCGACCCGGAGGCGCCGGCCGGCAGCTCCCCGTTCGACCACACCATCTGGGCCATCGTCTCCGACGGCGACCTGGAGGAGGGCATCTCCGCCGAGGCCTCCTCGCTGGCCGGTCACCAGAAGCTCGGCAACATCGTCGCGCTCTACGACGACAACCACATCTCCATCGAGGGCGACACCGCGACCGCCTTCTCCGAGGACGTGCTGAAGCGCTACGAGGCCTATGGCTGGCATGTCCAGCGCATCGAGCAGGCCCCCAACGGCGACTTCGACATCCAGGCGCTGTTCGCGGCCTTCAAGGCGGCGCAGGAGGAGACCGAGCGTCCCTCGATCATCGCGGCCCGCACCATCATCGCCTGGCCCGCCCCGAACGCCCAGAACACCGAGGCCTCGCACGGCTCGGCGCTCGGCGACGCCGAGGTGGCCGCGACCAAGGAGGTGCTGGGCTTTGACCCCCAGCAGACCTTCCAGGTCGAGGACGAGGTCTTCGCGCACGTCCGCAAGGTCGTCGACCGCGGCCGCGCGGCCCACGCGACCTGGTCCAAGCGCCTCGACCAGTGGCGCGCCGCCAACCCCGAGCGGGCCGCCGAGTTCGACCGGATCAACGCCGGTGAGCTGCCCGACGGCTGGGAGAAGGTCATCCCGGTCTTCCCGGCCGGCAAGGCCGTCGCGACCCGCAAGGCGTCCGGCGAGGTGCTCAAGGCACTGGGCGGCGTCGTCCCCGAGCTGTGGGGCGGTTCGGCCGACCTGGCCGGCTCGAACAACACCACCATCGACGCCTCCTCGTCCTTCCTCCCGGAGGGCAACCCGCTGCCGGAGGCGAGCCCTTACGGCCGTACGGTCCACTGGGGCATCCGCGAGCACGCCATGGGTTCGACCATGAACGGCATCGCGCTGCACGGCAACACCCGCATCTACGGCGGCACCTTCCTGGTGTTCTCCGACTACATGCGTCCCGCGGTGCGGCTGGCCGCGCTGATGAAGCTGCCGGTCACCTATGTCTGGACGCATGACTCCATCGGCCTGGGCGAGGACGGCCCGACCCACCAGCCGGTCGAGCACATGGCCGCGCTGCGCGCCATCCCGGGCCTGAACATGGTCCGCCCGGCCGACGCCAACGAGACCGCCATCGCCTGGCGCGAGATCACCAAGCGCCACACCACCCACCCGGCGCCGCACGGCCTGGCCCTGACCCGCCAGAACGTGCCGACATACGAGGCCAACGAGGGCGTGGCCAAGGGCGGTTACGTCCTGTTCGAGGCCGAGGGCGGCCGGCCGCAGGTGATCCTGATCGGCACCGGCTCCGAGGTCCAGCTGGCCGTCGAGGCCCGCGAGCGGCTCCAGTCCGAGGGCATCCCGACCCGGGTGGTCTCGATGCCGTCCGTGGAGTGGTTCGAGGAGCAGGACCAGGCCTACCGCGACGGCGTACTGCTGCCCGACGTCAAGGCGCGGGTGGCGGTCGAGGCGGGCATCGGCCTGACCTGGCACCGCTATGTCGGCGAGGCCGGCCGGATCGTCTCGCTGGAGCACTTCGGTGCCTCCGCCGACTACCAGGTGCTCTACCAGGAGTTCGGCCTGACCGCCGATGCCGTGGTCGAGGCCGCCCGCGAGTCCATCGCCGACACCGCCCGCCGCTGACGCCCCACCAACGATCCAGTAGGAGATGCAAACCCCATGACAGACGCACTCAAGCGCCTCTCCGACGAAGGCGTCGCGATCTGGCTGGACGACCTGTCCCGCAAGCGCATCACGTCCGGCAATCTCGCGGAGCTGATCGACGAGAGCCACGTGGTGGGCGTCACCACCAACCCGTCGATCTTCCAGAAGGCGATCTCCGGCGGCGAGGGCTACCAGCAGCAGCTGGCCGACCTCGCGGCCCGCAAGGTCACCGTCGACGAGGCCATCCGCATGATCACCACGGCGGACGTCCGGGACGCCGCCGACATCCTGCGCCCGGTGTTCGACGCCACCGACGGCCAGGACGGCCGGGTCTCCATCGAGGTCGACCCGCGCCTGGCGCACAACACGACGGCCACCGTCGCCGAGGCCAAGCAGCTGGCCTGGCTGGTGGACCGCCCCAACACCCTGATCAAGATCCCGGCCACCAAGGCGGGCCTGCCGGCCATCGCCGACACCATCGGCCGGGGCATCAGCGTCAATGTCACGCTGATCTTCTCCCTGGAGCGCTACCGCGCGGTCATGGACGCCTACCTGACCGGCCTGGAGAAGGCCAAGGCCGCGGGCCTGGACCTCTCGCTGGTCCACTCGGTCGCGTCCTTCTTCGTGTCCCGGGTGGACACCGAGATCGACAAGCGGCTGGACGCGCTGGGCACCGAGGAGGCCAAGGCGCTGCGCGGCAAGGCCGCCCTCGCCAACGCCCGGCTGGCGTACCAGGCGTACGAGGAGGTGTTCTCCTCGGACCGCTGGCTGGCCCTGGAGAAGGCCGGCGCCAACAAGCAGCGTCCGCTGTGGGCCTCGACCGGCGTCAAGGACCCGGCCTACAAGGACACCCTGTACGTGGACGACCTGGTCGCCCCCAACACGGTGAACACCATGCCGGAGGCCACCCTGGAGGCCACCGCCGACCATGGGCAGATCACGGGTGACACCGTGCGCGGCACCTATGAGCAGGCCCGGGCCGAGCTCGACGCCCTCGCGGGGCTCGGGATCTCCTACGACGAGGTCGTGCAGCTCCTCGAGGACGAGGGCGTCGAGAAGTTCGAGGCGTCCTGGATCGACCTGCTGAAGTCCACCGAGGCGGAGCTCAAGCGCCTGGCACCGGAGGCATGAAATTGAGCACCAGCAGCAATCCGCTGCGTGACGCCCAGGACCGGCGGCTCCCGCGTATCGCGGGGCCGTCCGGCCTGGTCATCTTTGGCGTCACAGGCGATTTGTCACGCAAAAAGCTGATGCCCGCCGTCTATGACCTCGCCAACCGGGGTCTGCTGCCGCCGGGCTTCTCCCTGATCGGCTTCGCCCGCCGCGACTGGGAGGACGAGGACTTCGCCCAGATCGTGCACGATGCGGTCAAGGAGCACGCGCGCACGCCCTTCCGCGAAGAAGTCTGGCAGCAGCTGGTACAGGGCTGCCGGTTCGTCCAGGGCGACTTCGACGACGACCAGGCCTTCGAGACGCTCAAGAGCACGATCCACGAGCTGGACAACGAGCAGGGCACCGGCGGCAACTTCGCCTTCTATCTGTCCGTGCCGCCGAAGTGGTTCCCCCAGGTCGTCCAGCAGCTCAAGAAGCACGGCCTGGCCGACCAGAAGGAGGGCTCCTGGCGGCGCGCCGTCATCGAGAAGCCCTTCGGCCACGACCTGAAGAGCGCCCAGGAGCTCAACCGGATCGTCCACGAGGTCTTCCCGGCCAACGAGGTCTTCCGGATCGACCACTATCTGGGCAAGGAGACGGTCCAGAACATCCTGGCGCTGCGCTTCGCCAACACCCTCTTCGAGCCGATCTGGAACCGGTCCTATGTGGACCATGTGCAGATCACCATGGCCGAGGACATCGGCATCGGCGGCCGGGCCGGCTACTACGACGGCATCGGCGCCGCCCGGGACGTCATCCAGAACCACCTGCTCCAGCTGCTGGCGCTGACCGCCATGGAGGAGCCCGCCTCCTTCGACGCGGACGCGGTGGCCGCGGAGAAGACCAAGGTGCTGGGCGCCGTGCGGCTGCCCAAGGACCTGAGCAGGGACACCGTGCGCGGCCAGTACGCGCACGGCTGGCAGGGTGGTGAGAAGGTCGTCGGCTACCTCGAGGAAGAGGGCATCGACTCCAAGTCCAAGACCGACACCTATGCCGCGATCAAGCTGGACATCGACAACCGCCGCTGGGCAGGCGTCCCCTTCTACCTCCGCACCGGTAAGCGGCTCGGCCGCCGGGTCACCGAGATCGCGGTCGTCTTCCAGCGTGCCCCGCACTCGCCCTTCGACCACACCGCCACCGAGGAGCTGGGGCAGAACGCCCTGGTGATCCGGGTGCAGCCGGACGAGGGCGTCACCCTGCGGTTCGGCTCGAAGGTGCCGGGCACCTCGATGGAGGTCCGGGACGTCTCGATGGACTTCGCCTATGGCGAGTCCTTCACCGAGTCCAGCCCGGAGGCGTACGAGCGGCTCATCCTCGATGTGCTGCTCGGTGAATCGAACCTGTTCCCGCGCCTGAAGGAGGTCGAGCTGTCCTGGCGGATCCTCGACCCCATCGAGCAGTACTGGGACAAGCACGGCAAGCCCGCGCAGTACCCGGCCGGCACCTGGGGTCCGGTCGAGGCTGACGAGATGCTTGCCCGAGACGGACGGAGCTGGCGCCGGCCATGAAGATCGACCTTACGGACACCACGGCCAGCAAGATCAACAACGCGCTGGTGCAGGGCCGCCGGTCCATCGGCGCCCCCGCCGTCGGCATGGTGCTCACCCTGGTCGTCGTCACCGACGAGGAGCACGCCTATGACGCGCTCAAGTCGGCCGACGAGGCTTCTCGCGAGCACCCCTCGCGCAAGCTGGTGGTCATCAAGCGGGTCAGCCGCTCGGCACGGGACCGTGCCAAGGCGCGCCTCGACGCCGAGGTGCGGGTGGGCGGCGACGCCGGTACCGGCGAGACCGTGATCCTGCGGCTGTACGGCGAGGTCGCGGACCACGCCCAGTCGGTGGTGCTGCCCCTGCTGCTGCCGGACGCCCCGGTGGTCGTCTGGTGGCCGGTGGCCTCCCCGCTCAACCCGGAGAAGGATCCGCTGGGCGTGCTCGGCCAGCGCCGGGTCACCGACACCTACTCGGCCGAGGACCCGATCGGGGAGCTCGCGGAGCGGGCCGCCAACTACACGCCCGGCGACACCGACCTGGCCTGGACCCGGACCACCCCCTGGCGCTCGATGCTCGCGGCGGCCCTGGACCAGCAGGCCGTCGAGGTCACCGCCGCCGAGGTCGAGGGCGAGGCCTACAACCCGAGCGGTGAGCTGCTGGCCATGTGGCTCGCGGACCGCCTCGGGGTGACGGCGACCCGGACCGTCTCGGACGGGCCCGGCCTGACGGCCGTGCGGCTGCGGACCAAGCACGGCATCATCACGCTGGACCGCCCGGACGGCTCGCTGGCCACGCTCTCCATGCAGGGCCAGCCGGACCGCGCCGTGGCGCTCAAGCGGCGGGACACCGCGGAGCTGCTCGCGGAGGAACTGCGCCGGCTCGACCCGGACGTCAGCTACGAGTCCGCGCTGAAGTACGGGGTGGACCGGCTGAGTTCGACGGAGCCGGCGGCTCCGGCCGCCGCGGAGCCGGCAACCGCCACGGCGAAGAAGGAGTCCGCCCCGGCCGCCAAGCCCGCCAACGCCAAGAAGGCGGCGTCCAAGTGAACACCCCGCAGATCGTCGTCCACCGGGACAAGGAGCTGATGGCCCAGGCCGCGGCGGCCCGGCTGATCACCAAGATCGTGGACGCCCAGACCGCCCGTGGCTCCGCCTCCGTGGTCCTCACCGGCGGACGCAACGGCAATGGGCTGCTCGCGGCCCTGGCCGAGGCGCCCGCCCGGGACGCGGTGGACTGGTCACGGCTGGATCTGTGGTGGGGCGACGAGCGGTTCCTGCCGGACGGCGACCCGGAGCGCAATCACACCCAGGCGCGTGCGGCGCTGCTGGACGCGGTGGACCTGGATCCGGCCCGGGTGCATCCGATGCCCTCGGCGGACGGCACCTTCGACGACGCGGACGCGGCGGCCGAGGCGTACGCGGCCGAACTGGCCGCGGCCGCCCGCCCCGAGGACCACGCCGCGGTGCCGTCCTTCGACGTCCTGCTGCTGGGCGTCGGCCCGGACACCCATGTCGCCTCGCTCTTCCCGGAGTTGCCGGGTGTACGGGAGACCGAGCGGACGGTCGTCGGTGTGCACGGCGCGCCCAAGCCGCCGCCGACCAGGGTCTCGCTGACCCTCCCGGCGATCCGGGCGGCCCGGGAGGTCTGGCTGCTCGCCGCGGGCACGGACAAGGCGGGGGCCGTTGCCCTGGCGCTGGGCGGCGCCGGGGAGATCCAGGCCCCGGCCGCCGGGGCCTACGGCCGCCGCCGCACCCTGTGGCTGCTGGACCAGGCCGCGGCGGCCCAGCTGCCGCGGGCGCTGTACCCGCCGGCCTCCGCCTGAGCGTGGTCCGTAAAACGCCGGACAGGCTGGATCCTCCAGCCCGCCCGGCGTTTTACGGACCACGCGCTCAGCGCCCCCGCAGCTCCCGGTACCGTGCCACCAGCCCCGCCGTGGATGCGTCCAGCCCCGGCACCTCGGAACCCGCCACCAGTGCGGGCTCGACCCGCTTGGCGAGCACCTTCCCCAGCTCCACGCCCCACTGGTCGAACGAGTCGATGTTCCAGACGGCGCCCTGCACAAACACCTTGTGCTCATAGAGCGCGATCAACTGCCCCAGCACGGACGGCGTCAGCTCGCTCGCCAGGATCGTGGTCGTCGGGTGGTTGCCGCGGAACGTCTTGTGCGGGACCAGCTCCTGCGGTACGCCCTCCGCCGCGACCTCCTCGGGCGTCTTGCCGAAGGCGAGCGCCTGCCCCTGGGCGAAGAGGTTCGCCATCAGCAGGTCGTGCTGGGCGACCAGCCCCGGCCCGAGGTCGTCCACCGGCCGGGCGAAGCCGATCAGATCGGCGGGGATGAGCTTGGTGCCCTGGTGGATCAGCTGGTAGTACGCGTGCTGGCCGTTGGTGCCCGGGGTGCCCCAGACGACCGGCCCCGTCTGCCAGTTCACCGGCTTGCCGTCCCGGTCGACGGACTTGCCGTTGGACTCCATGTCGAGCTGCTGCAGATAGGCCGCGAACTTCGACAGATAGTGGCTGTAGGGCAGCACCGCATGGGACTGGGCACCGTGGAAGTTGCCGTACCAGACGCCCAGCAGGCCCAGCAGCAGGGGTGCGTTCTCCTCGGCCGGGGCGGTGCGGAAGTGCTCGTCGACCAGGTGGAAACCGGCCAGCATCTCCCGGAAGTGGTCCGGCCCGACGGCGATCATCAGGGAGAGCCCGATCGCCGAGTCATAGGAGTAGCGGCCGCCGACCCAGTCCCAGAACTCGAACATGTTGGCCGGGTCGATGCCGAACTCGGTGACCTTCCGCTCATTGGTGGACAGCGCCACAAAGTGCTTGGCGACGGCGGTGTCGGAGGCACCCGCGCGCAGACCGGTCAGCAGCCAGTTCCGGGCGGAGGTGGCATTGGTGATGGTTTCGATGGTGGTGAAGGTCTTGGAGGCGACGATGAAGAGCGTCTCGGCCGGGTCCAGGTCCCGCACCGCCTCGTGCAGATCCGCGCCGTCCACATTGGAGACGAAACGGAACGTCAGCTCCCGGGCGGTGTAGGCGCGCAGCGCCTCGTACGCCATCGCGGGGCCGAGGTCGGAGCCGCCGATGCCGATGTTGACGATGTTGCGGATCCGCTTGCCGGTGTGGCCCGTCCAGTCGCCCGAGCGCACCCGGTCGGCGAAGACCTGCATCTTCCGCAGCACGGCGTGCACGGCGGGGACGACATTCTCGCCGTCCGTCTTGACGACCGCCGACTCCGGGGCGCGCAGCGCGGTGTGCAGCACCGCCCGGCCCTCGGTGGTGTTGATCTTCTCGCCGCGGAACATCGCGTCCCGCAGCCCGGCGACGCCGGTGGCCGCCGCCAGCTCGCGCAGCAGCCGCAGGGTCTCATCGGTGACCAGGTGCTTGGAGTAGTCGATGTGCAGATCGCCGACGGTGAGGGCATACCTTCCGGCCCGCCGCGGATCCTCCGCGAACAGCTCTCGCAGGTGCACCTCCCCCAGCTCATCGCGGTGCTTGGCCAGCGCGTTCCACTCCGGCATACGGTCGAGCCTGCCGCGGCCTTCTGCATTCATTTCGGACATCAGCCCACTTCTCCTCGTAGCTCCCTGGCCACTCCCAACCTAATTGATCAGGCACCGTCCGAAGTGAGCACCGGCAGCAGTGCCATGATGCCGAGGGCGAACAGCCCGGCGGTGAGCAGCACCGGGGTGTTCAGCCCCCAGGCCGTCGCCACCGCACCCCCGGCCAGGGCTCCGAGCGGGGTCCCGGCGACCGAGATGGTGCGGACGGCGGAGTTGATCCGGCCCAGCATCTCCGGTGGGCTGCCCTGCTGCACCATGGTGACCTCGGTGACGTTCCAGACCATGCCGCTGAGGCCGAAGACGCCCAGGGCCAGCGCCGCCGCCGGCAGGCTTCGTATCGTGCCCAGCGCGATCAGGCTGCCGAGCTGGACCACCCCGGTGACCAGCAGGGTGCGCAGCCGGCCGAGCCGGTCGGTCAGCCGTCCGGCCAGCGCTCCCCCGGTCACCCCGCCGATGCCATAGGCCGTGATGACCACTGCATAGCCGGTGGCGCCGGTGTGCAGCCAGCCCTTGACGAGCAGGACGAGCGTGGCGATCAGCGCGCCGATGCCCACATTGCACAGGGTGGTGGAGAGGCAGAGCGCGCGCAGCCTGCGGTCCCGCCACAGGACCCGGATGCCCTCGGCGACCTCGCGGCGCAGCGAACGGGCGGCGGCCGCGTCCGCGCCACGCGGGCGTGGTTTCACCGGAAGGGAGGCGACCAGCGCCGCCGCCAGCAGATAGCTCGCCGCATCGGCGGCGTACGGTATCGCAAGCCCCGCGCCCAGCAGGACGGGCACCAGCGGGGCACCGACGAACCGTGCCACCACCTCCTGACCGGTCATCAGCCGGGCGTTGGCCCGGACCAGCCCGTCCTCGGCGACCACCCTGGGCAGCAGGGCCGTCGCGGCGCTGTCGAAGAGGGTCTGCAGCGTGGTGAGGGCGAAGGACAGCGCGATCAGCAGCCCTATCGTCGCCTGCCCCAGCCAGACGGCGACCGCGAAGGCCGCCATCAGCGCTCCCCGGGCGGCATCGACCGCCCACATCGCCCGCCGCTGATCCACCCGGTCCGCGAGTGCGCCGCCGAGCAGGCCGAAGAGGAGCCAGGGCAGGAAGGTGAACACCGTCACCAGCGAGACGAGGAGGGGCGAGTCGGTCAGCGACGCGGCGAGCAGCGGCAGCGCGGAGCCCCGCAGGGCGTCCCCCAGCCGGGACACCACCGCCGCCGACCACAGCCGCCCGAACCCGCCCCGCCAGGACGGGGCGACCGCCACCACCACGGTCGTCCGCACGCTCGCCATCAGCCCCCCTCAATCCGCTCGTCCACCGACAGGAACGACGGTAGCGGCGGCCACTGACAACGGGCCTGGGGCAACTGCCCTACATCAGGCCTCAGATGCGGGCGGGCGTCAGGGCAAAGCGGCCCGGCCGGAGGGGGTCCCCTCCGGCCGGGCCCGGTGCGCTGGTCAGATCTCGCCGCGCAGCTTGGCGAGCGCCTCGGCGAGGATCGCCTCGCCGTCGGCGTCGCTGCGCCGCTCCCGGACGTACGCGAGATGCGTCTTGTACGGCTCGGTACGCGGCGGGTCCGGGGGGTTGTCCCGGTCCTGGCCGGCCGGGAAGCCGCAGCGCGGGCAGTCCCAGGTGTCCGGCACCTGTGCGTCGCTGGCGAAGCTCGGCTGTGTCTCGTGCCCGTTCGAGCACCAGAAGGAGATGCGGAGGCGCGGTGCGGATTCGCCCCGCTCGGCCTCACCCATCGGCCCCGCCCCGACCCGGCTTCCTCGGATCGCGTTGCCACTTGCCACGGTCGTAACTCCCTGCATGAGTGCCGCGAAGCGTGACAGTCCGCTTCGCCGCGGGCGCCCCAGTCTACGTAAGGCCCAACGCGCGTCCAGTGTCAGGAGTTACCGCCCGGCCGCAGAACGCGAGATCCCATCATAGGCCGCGCGTACGACGGTACGTCAGTTACTCGAGCTTCATCAGCAGACCGAGCACCACAATGCAGGCGAACCACAGCAGACCGACCACCACGGTGATCCGGTCCAGGTTGCGCTCGGCAACCGAGGAACCGCCGACGGAGGACTGCATGCCACCGCCGAACATGTCGGACAGGCCGCCGCCCTTCCCCTTGTGCATGAGCACCAGCATCATCATCAGCGCACTGAAGATGATGAGGGCGATCGAGAACCCCATGACCACGGCTGGACCAACTCTCTCGGACTGGCTCGGATGGAAATCGCTGCGGGGCCGGGGGCGGCGTCTGCGCCGGTCCCGGCCCCGACAGGGTACGACGGGGAGCGCCCCGCCGTCATTCCGCTACTGGTCGCGGAAGCGGACGATCTTGACGAACTCCTCCGCGTCCAGCGCGGCGCCGCCGATCAGTGCGCCGTCCACGTCCGGCTGCGCCATGATCGCCGCGACATTGCCGGCCTTGACCGAGCCGCCGTACTGGATGCGGATCTTGTCGGCCGGCTCCTGGCCGTAGAGCTCGGCCAGGCGACCGCGGATCGCCCCGCAGACCTCCTGGGCGTCCTCGGGGGTGGCGACCTCGCCGGTGCCGATGGCCCACACCGGCTCATAGGCGATGACGATCGTCTCGGCCGGCTCGGCCGGGACGTCCTTCAGGGCGCCGTCGAGCTGCGCGAGGGTGTGGGCGACCTGGTTGCCGGCCTTGCGGACCTCCAGACCCTCGCCGATGCACAGGATCGGGGTGATGCCGTGCCGGAAGGCGGCCTTGACCTTGGCGTTGCAGATCTCGTCCGTCTCGCCGTGGTACTGGCGGCGCTCGGAGTGGCCGACGGCCACATAGGAGCACTTGAGCTTGGCGAGCATGCCGCCGGAGATCTCGCCGGTGTACGCGCCGGAGTCATAGGCCGAGACGTCCTGCGCACCGTACTTGATCTTGAGCTTGTCGCCGTCGACCAGGGTCTGTACCGAGCGCAGGTCGGTGAACGGCGGCAGGACGGCGACCTCGACGGATTCGAAGTCCTTGTCCGCGAGGGCGAAGGCGAGCTTCTGGACGTGCGCGATGGCCTCGAGGTGGTTGAGGTTCATCTTCCAGTTGCCCGCCATCAGCGGGGTACGGCCCAGGGGAATGGATGCTGCCACGGTGGTTCAGTCCTCCAGTGCGGCGAGGCCGGGGAGCGTCTTGCCCTCGAGGTACTCGAGGCTCGCGCCGCCGCCGGTAGAAATATGGCCGAAAGCATTCTCGTCGAAGCCGAGCAGACGCACGGCCGCCGCCGAGTCGCCACCGCCCACGACGGTGAATGCCGAGCTGTCCAGGAGACCCTGGGCCACGGCCTTGGTGCCCCCGGCGTAGTCGGGGTGTTCAAAGACGCCCATCGGGCCGTTCCAGAAGACGGTGCCGGCGTCGGCCAGCTTCGCGGCATAGAGCTCGCGGGTCTTCGGCCCGATGTCCAGGCCCTCCTGGTCGGCCGGGATGGCGTCGGAGGAGACCAGTTCCGGGTTGGCCGGGGCCTTGGTCTTCAGGTCCGGGAAGTCGGCCGAGACCAGGACGTCGACGGGGAGGACGAACTCCACGCCGCGCTGCTCGGCCCGGGCCAGGTACTCCAGGCAGGCCGGGACCTGGTCCTCCTGGAGCAGCGAGATGCCGACCTCGTGGCCCTTGGCCTTGAGGAAGGTGTACGCCATGCCGCCGCCGACCAGGATCCGGTCGGCCTTCTCCAGCAGGTGGTCGATCACGCCGAGCTTGTCGGAGACCTTGGCGCCGCCGAGGACCACGACATAGGGGCGCTCGACGTCCTCGGTGAGCTTCTTCAGCACGCCGACCTCGGTGGCGATCAGGTCGCCCGCGGCGTGCGGCAGCCGGGCCGGGAGGTCGAAGACCGAGGCGTGCTTGCGGTGCACGGCGCCGAAGCCGTCGCCGACGTAGAGGTCGGCGAGGGTCGCCAGCTCATCGGCGAAGGCGCCGCGCTCGGCGTCGTCCCTGCTGGTCTCGCCCGCGTTGAAACGGAGGTTCTCCAGCAGCGTGACCTCGCCGTTCGCCAGTGCGGCGACGGTGGCCTTCGCGCTGTCCCCGACCGTGTCGGTGGCGAACGAGACGTGCTTGCCCAGGATCTCACCGAGCCGCTCGGCGGCCGGGGCCAGGGAGAACGCGGGGTCCGGGGCGCCCTTGGGACGGCCCAGGTGGGAGGCGACGATCACCTTGGCGCCCGCCTCGGCGAGCTTGGCGATCGTCGGCGCGACGGCGCGGATCCGGCCGTCGTCGGTGATGGTGGTGCCCTCGAGCGGCACGTTGAGGTCGGCGCGGACGAAGACCCGCCTGCCCTCGACGCCACCCTGGAGGAGTTCGTCGATCGTCTTCATGCAGTGACTCCGGTGACTTCCGTAGCGGTCCGTCATGAGACGGGGCCCGAACGACACTCAGCGCGTCGCACGGGCCCCGTACTCACAGCCGGGAGATCAGAGCTGGCCGCCGACGAAGACGGTCAGGTCGACCAGGCGGTTGGAGTAGCCCCACTCGTTGTCGTACCAGCCGACGACCTTGACCTGGTTGCCCTGGACCATGGTCAGGGAGGAGTCGAAGGTGCAGGAGGCCGGCCAGTTGACGATGTCCGAGGAGACGATCGGGTCCTCGGTGTACTCGAGGATGCCCTTGAGCTGGCCCTCGGCGGCCTTCTGGAAGGCGGCGTTGATCTCTTCCTTGGTGGTCTCGCGGTCGAGCTCCAGGACGAGGTCGGTGACCGAGCCGGTGGGGACCGGGACGCGCATGGCGATGCCGTCCAGCTTGCCCTTGAGCTGCGGGAGGACCAGGGCGGTGGCCTTGGCGGCACCGGTCGAGGTCGGGATGATGTTCTCCGCGGCGGCACGGGCGCGGCGCAGGTCGGAGTGCGGGAAGTCCAGGATGCGCTGGTCGTTGGTGTACGCGTGGACCGTGGTCATCATGCCCTTGACGATGCCGAAGCTCTCGTCGAGAACCTTGGCCATCGGCGCCACGCAGTTGGTGGTGCAGGAGGCGTTGGAGATGACGTGGTGGTTGGCCGCGTCGTACTTGTCCTGGTTGACGCCCATCACGATGGTGATGTCCTCGTTCTTGGCCGGGGCCGAGATGAGGACCTTCTTCGCGCCGGCGGCGAGGTGCTTGGCGGCGTCCTCGCGCTTGGTGAAGATGCCGGTGGACTCGATGACGATGTCGGCGCCCAGCTCGCCCCAGGGCAGGTTGGCGGGGTCGCGCTCGGCCATCGTCTGGAAGGTCTGGGAACCGACGGTGATCGTGTTGTCGGTGTGGCTGACCTCGTGCTTCAGACGACCCAGGATGGTGTCGTACTTCAGCAGGTGCACCAGAGTGGCGTTGTCGGTCAGGTCGTTGACACCGACGATCTCGATGTCCGCGCCCTGCTCCAGCAGCGCGCGGAAGTAATTACGACCGATACGGCCAAAGCCGTTGATGCCTACGCGGATCGTCACGAACCGATCTCCTCGTTGGTATGCCGGGCTGTCCGCCGGCGGCTGTATGGGATGTCCCCGACCACCACCGACCCTACCTCCAACCGGGGAGGTACGTGACATTGGCGGCTCGGCCGACAGCAGGGGGCCCGCACCCTCCGGGAGGGTGCGGGCCCGGTCGCGGTTCTGCCTGATGTCAGCCGTGCACGGCGCGCAGCGCAGCGCGCAGCAGGTCCACGCGCTGGCCCGGGGTGCGCACCTGTTCCAGGCCGAAACCGAAGAGCACGGTGTCATCGGTGGTGATGGCCGCCGAGGGGTGGAAGAGCGCCTTCGAGCGGGCCCAGTCGCCGGTGCCCCGCTCTGTCCTCAAACGCCGGACGGGCTCAGCGGGGCTGCCGGCGGGCGGCCCGGGCACCGTCCAGGGGCCGAGCGAGGTCTCGAACCCCTCGGTGGACCGGGTGTCGCCGCCGATCGTGACGGTGGTGTCGTCGACGAAGACGCCGCGTCCGCCGTTGGAGGAGTCGGTGATGTACGAGATCGCCAGCTCGACCTTCTTGCCCGCGTAGCCGCTCAGGTCGAAGGCGACCGGCTGCCAGCCGTGCGAGGGGCCGGTGAAGCGGTTCCAGGCGCCGGTGCCGCCCTTGGCGGCGCACTTGCCGTCACCGACGGTGAGGTAGTGCCTGAGGAAGGGGTGCAGGGCGAGGTAGGAGCCGTCCTCGCAGCCGGTGGGAACCTCGGTCGTCGTACCGCCGTTCGTGTCGGGCAGCGTGGTCCAGTCGTCCTGGCCGGCGGTGTGTGCCTCGACGACGACGTGGTCATAGCCCCGCTCGGTGTCATAGCTGAGCCGGAAGCCGAGGCCGGGCCGGTCCTCGGGGCGGACGCCGGTCAGGTCGAGGGTGCGGGAGAGCCGCATCCAGGCGCTGTCCCGGTGCCTGGCGGCCGCCATCCAGTCGCCCGTGTAGGGCTCGAAGGCGCCGCGCAGTCCGGGGTAGTCGCCCGCGGTCGCACTGCGGAACTGCGGGAACCGGTCGGGGCCCAGCACCTCGGAGGTGGCGATGTACGAGCCGGCGGCGTCCAGCGGGTTGCCGGGGGCGTCGCCGAGGTAGACCTTGGTGCCCGCGAGGCGTCCGGTGCCGGCGAAGCGCCTGGGGCGCTCCAGCGAGGAACGGCCGGTCGCGCCGAGGTAGTACTGGCTGAAGTCGGTGGTGTCGGCCGGGCCGATCCGCGCGCTGCCGCCCGCCTGTTTTCCGGCGGCGATGAGCTTTCCGCCCGCATTGACGAAGTCGCGCACGGCGAGCAGGGTGTCGCCCCCGGGCTCGTTGCCGACACCGGAGTACCACACGACCGTCCTGAAGTGACCGAGCACGGCGAGCGGATGGGGCGCGCCCTGCCGGGCGACGTCCCAGACGACGGCCTTGCGGCCGGCTCCGGCGAGCGCCTCGGTGTAGGTGGTGAGCTGCCTGGCCGGGCCGGAGCCGCCCTCGTCCGCGATGACCAGGGTGTCGGCCGGCGGGCGGTACCACACGGTGTAGCCGAAGGGCTCGCTCGCGGTGGCCTTGCCCTCGGCCGTCCGGCCGGTGAACCAGACCTGGACCTTCGCGCCGGGGGGTGCGCCGGTCACGGAGGCGCGGTACTGGTCGAAGCGGAGGTTGTCCCGGCCTCCGTAGCGCTTGCCGCCCTTCCAGGGCTTCAGCGGCGCGGTGTGCGTACGGCCGCCGTCGATGCGGTAGTTGAGGCGCTTGTCACGGACGCTCTTGCGGGCGGTGACGGCGACGGGCTGGTCGGCGCCGCGCGCGAAGGAGTCCTTGAAGGCGTCGGGGGTGAAGTCCGGGGCGCTCAGGCCGACCGAGGAGGACGGGCGGTCGGGGTGGGCCGCGGTCTCGGCGACGGACAGGGCGAAGGGGATGTTCTTGGCGAACTCCGCCTGGATCAGCTTCTCGTCGTCGGGGAAGTTGAACACGGACGGGCAGTCGGCGGGGTTCCACCGGCCGCTGGTGTCCGACTGGGCGGCGGTCTGGCAGGTCGACATCTCCGGGGTGAACATCATCGTCCCGTTGACGTTGGCCGCATGGCCGTCGGCCTCGCCGTTGGTCGTGTACAGCTCGGAGGAGAGCTCGGGGCGGTATCCCGGGATCGCGGATTTCTCCGGGGTGCCGGCGAGGGTCCGGTAGAGGACGTCGTCCGGGGTGCGGGTGGCCACCTGCCAGCCGACGCCGTAGAGCAACAGCTCGGCGGCCGAATGGTAGTTGACGGCGTAGGTGAAGTGGACGCGCTTCTCGAAGGCGTCCAGGGCCCGGGTCTCCGGCTCGGAGGCGGGGCTCTTGCCGCGGTAGGTCTCGGAGGTGGGGTCGGCGGACGAGCCCTCGTTGTCATAGCCCCATTTGTAGGGGAAGTTGCGGTTGAGGTCGACGCCGTCCCCGGGGCCGGTCTTCCCGTCACCGTTGTTGTCGCGCAGGTTCTTGCGCCACAGCCGGGTGCCCGGGCCCCGGAAGGTGTAGTCGTAGCCGTCCGGGTTGGCGGAGAGCACGAACCAGAGCTCGGTCCGGTCCACGATCCGGGTGATCCGGTCGTCCTTGCCATAGCCGTCGAGGTAGTGGTGCATCAGCCGGCGGGTCATCTCCGGGGTGATCCACTCGCGGGCGTGCTGGTTGGACAGGTAGAGCACCGAAGGCTTCGCCCCGTCGCGGGTCCCCGCGGCGTCCTTGGTGAGCTTGAGAGCGAGGATGTCCTGGCCCTTGAGGGTCTTGCCGATGCTGACGACCTTGGTGAGGCCGGGGTGCGCCCGGCCGGTGTTGACGATCTCCTCCTGGAGGCCGCCCTTGGGCCCGTACGGCCGGAAGACGCCGTCGCCCGCGGCCCTGAGCCGCTCGAGGGTGCGCTTGGAGGTTCGTTTCTCCACCAGGTCCACGCCCTGCCGGCGCAGTGCCTTGGCCTGCTCGCCGGTGAGGTAGAGCTCGGTCTGGAACGGTTTGTCGCCGGTGGGACGCCCGCTCAGTTCGTGTCCGTCGACGCCCGCCTTGAGCAGCAGCGGCAGCTGGGCCCTGGTGACCTTGGCATGCCATACGGCCGGCGCTTCGGAGCCGGCCGCCGTCCCGTTGCCGTCCGGGCCCGGCCGGGCCTGTGCGAAGGGTGCCGCGGTCAGGCCGCCGAGTAACAGTGCAGTCGCCACGAGGATCGATCTCGCTCTGCGTCTCATGAACCCCCCAAGCTGTGGTGTGCCTCGTCAATGCCGCACGCCAGGCTTGCGAGCCTCCATGATCATGTCAATACCGCCTTGGCGGGCGGCAGGACGGCGCCCCCGGTGTCCGTCCTGGACGCCGGGGGCGCGCGGGTGCCGTGCGGAAGTTGTTTCGAGGGGCTCAGCCGACCATGCCGTCGACCATCTCATCGGGCAGATCGGCGAGGTCGGAGAGGTTGGACTCGGTGCCCGGGATGCCCAGATCCTGGGCGCGCTTGTCGGCCATGGCGAGCAGGCGCCGGATCCGGCCGGCGACGGCGTCCTTGGTCAGCGGTGGGTCGGCGAGGGCGCCCAGCTCCTCCAGCGAGGCCTGCTTGTGCTCCATGCGCAGCCGCCCGGCCGCCGCGAGGTGCTCGGGCACCTCCTCGCCGAGGATCTCCAGGGCCCGCTGGACCCGGGCGCCGGCCGCCACCGCGGCGCGCGCCGAGCGGCGCAGATTGGCGTCGTCGAAGTTGGCGAGGCGGTTGGCGGTCGCCCGGACCTCGCGGCGCATCCGCCGCTCCTCCCAGGCCAGTACGGACTCATGGGCGCCGAGCCGGGTCAGCAGCGCGCCGATGGCGTCGCCGTCCCGGACGACAACCCGGTCCACGCCGCGCACCTCTCTCGCCTTGGCGGCGATCTGCAGCCTGCGGGCCGCGCCGACCAGCGCGAGCGCCGCCTCCGGGCCCGGGCAGGTCACCTCGAGCGAGGAGGAGCGGCCGGGCTCGGTGAGCGAGCCGTGCGCCAGGAACGCGCCCCGCCAGGCGGCCTCGGCATCGCAGGTGGCGCCGGAGACCACCTGCGGGGGCAGCCCGCGGATCGGCCGGCCGCGGCCGTCGACCAGGCCGGTCTGACGCGCCAGCTGGTCACCGCCCGCCACCACCCGCACCACGAACCGGCTGCCGCGGCGCAGCCCGCCGGGGGCCATCACCACCAGGTCGGAGGCGTGCCCGAAGATCTCCAGGATGTCCTTGCGCAGCCGCCGGGCCGCGATTCCGGTGTCCAGCTCCGCCTCGATCACGATGCGCCCGCTGACCAGGTGCAGCCCGCCCGCGAACCGCAGGATCGCCGAGACCTCCGCCTTCCGGCAGCACGTCCGGGTGACGGGGAGCCGGGAGATTTCGTCCTTCACCGCTGGCGTCATCGCCATGGGCCGATCCTTCCATGCATCCGAAAAATACGGTCGTACGCGGCGGCCAACAGCTCCGGGTCGTGTGTCGCGGAACTCCCCTGCGCGGCGACCGGCGCCAGCTCGACCGTGCCACCGAGGCGCTCGGCGGCGTCTCGCAGGCTCTCGCGGTCGGGCACGGCGGCCTCGTCGGCCAGCACCACGTCCAGGGCGAGTTTAGGGGCGTGTCGGGCCAAAACCTCCAAATGACGCTGCGGGGAGAAGCCTTCGGTTTCACCGGGCTGTGGCGCGAGGTTGAGTGAGAGGACCCGGCGGGCCCTGGTCACCTGGAGTGCGTCGAGCAGCTCGGGGACCAGCAGGTGCGGGATGACCGAGGAGAACCAGGAGCCGGGGCCGAGCACCACCCAGTCCGCGTCGAGGACCGCCGCCACGGCCTCGGGCACCGCGGGCGGGCCCTCGGGGACCACCTGCACGGACTGCACCTCGCCGGGGGTGAGCGCCACGGTGGCCTGGCCGCGGACCGTGCCGACGGCGTCGGGCTCGGCCGGGTCGTGGCCCCGGACCAGCGCCTGGAGCTCCAGCGGGACGGCCGACATGGGCAGCACCCGGCCGTGCGCGCCGAGCAGCTTGCCGACCAGGTCGAGGGCCTGCACATGGTCGCCCAGCTGTTCCCAGAGGGCGACGATCAGCAGATTGCCGACGGCGTGGCCGTGCATCTCGCCCTCGCCGGCGAAGCGGTGCTGGATGACGCGGGCCCAGGTCTGGCCCCAGTCGTCGTCGCCGCACAGGGCCGCCAGGGCCTTGCGCAGGTCACCGGGGGGCAGCACGCCCAGCTCGTCGCGGAGCCGGCCGCTGGAGCCGCCGTCGTCGGCGACGGTGACGACGGCGGTCAGGTCGCCGGTGATGCGGCGCAGCGCGGCGAGCGAGGCGGACAGCCCATGGCCGCCGCCCAGGGCGACGACCTTGGGCTGGGCACCGCCGCCGCCGCGGGTCCGGCTGGGGACCAGCCGGCGGACGCGGCGCAGCCGGGAGGTGCGGCCGGTCACTCGCGCCCCATGTCCCGGTGGACGACGACCGTCTCGACGCCCTCCGAGACCAGGCGGTGGGCGAGCTTTTCGGACATGGCGACCGAGCGGTGCTTGCCGCCGGTGCAGCCGACGGCGATGGTCACATAGCGCTTGCCCTCGCGGCGGTAGCCCGCGGCGATGAGCTGGAGCAGCTCGGTGTAGCGGTCGAGGAACTCCTTGGCGCCGGGCTGGTTGAAGACATAGCCGGAGACCTCCTCGTTGAGGCCGGTGAAGGGGCGCAGCTCCGGGACCCAGTGCGGGTTGGGCAGGAAGCGGCAGTCGACCACCAGGTCGGCGTCGACCGGGAGGCCGTATTTGTAGCCGAAGGACATGACGGTGGCGCGCAGCTCCGGCTCCTCCTCGCCCGCGAACTGGGCGTCCATCTTGGCGCGCAGCTCATGGACGTTGAGGCTGGAGGTGTCGATGACCAGGTCGGCGTCGCCGCGCAGCTCGCGCAGCAGGTCGCGCTCGGCGGCGATGCCGTCGACGATGCGGCCGGCGCCCTGGAGCGGGTGCGGGCGGCGCACCGATTCGAAGCGCCGCACCAGGGCGTCGTCGGACGCCTCCAGGAAGATCACGCGCCGCTTGACCTTCTTGGCGGCCAGGTCCGCGAGGGATTCGCGGAGGTTGTCGAAGAAGCGGCGGCCGCGGACGTCCACCACCACGGCGATGCGGGCCACATTGCCCTGGGAGCGGGCGCCGAGGTCCACCATGGTGGGGATCAGGGCGGGCGGCAGGTTGTCGACGACGAACCAGCCGAGGTCCTCCAGGCACTTGGCGGCGGTGCTGCGGCCCGCTCCCGACATACCGGAGATGATCACCAGTTCGGGGATGGCCACTGCCTCGCCGGTGGCGTCCGCCGTCGTGCCCGTACTCACCGTTGCTCCGTCTCGATCGGTCTCGTCCATGCTGTTCTGCATGAGGTGTCCCCCGTTCTGCCGACGGCGCCGCGGGTGCGGGGCCGTCTTCCTCTGATCCTGCTCTGATCCGGGGCGGGGGGCCGGTCCGGGGTCCGGGCCGTCATCCGTCCGCCTCTTCAATGATCTCGCCGGTCGCGGTGTTGACGGCCGGTGCGGGCGGGGCCGTCCGGGCGAGTGTCGCGACGATCGACTCGGCGGTCTTGCGGCCGATGCCGGGGATCTCGCAGATCTGCTCGACGGTGGCCGCGCGCAGGCGCCTGACCGAGCCGAAGTGCTTGAGCAGGGCCTGCTTGCGGGTCTCGCCGAGGCCGGTGACCGCGTCCAGCGGCCCGGCCTTGATCGCCTTGGCGCGCTTGCCCCGCTGGTAGGTGATGGCGAAGCGGTGCGCCTCGTCCCGGACCCGCTGCAGGAGGTAGAGGCCCTCGCTGGTGCGCGGTAGGACGACCGCGTCGTCCTCGCCGGGGAGCCAGACCTCCTCGAGCCGCTTGGCGAGCCCGCAGACGGCGACGTCCTCGATGCCCAGCTCGTCCAGTGCCCGGCGGGCGGCGGCGACCTGGGGCTGCCCGCCGTCGACCACCACCAGCTGGGGCGGGTAGGCGAACCGTCTGGGGCGGCCGTTGTCGTCGCGGGCGCCGTCCTCGGGCTCCTCTTCGACCCACTCCCCCGTCTTCTGCTTCTCCTGCACATAGCGGCGGAAACGGCGGCCGACGACCTCGTGCATGGCGCGGACGTCGTCCTGGCCCGTGAAGCTCTTGATCTGGAAGCGGCGGTACTCGCTCTTGCGGGCGAGGCCGTCCTCGAAGACGACCATGGAGGCGACCACGTCCTGGCCCTGGAGGTGGGAGATGTCGAAGCACTCGATGCGCAGCGGCGCCGAGTCGAGCCCGAGGGCCTCGGCGATCTCCTCGAGGGCGCGGGAGCGGGTGGTGAGGTCGGAGGCCCGCTTGGTCTTGTGCAGGGCGAGCGCCTGCAGGGCGTTGCGCTGGACCGTGGCCATCAGGTCCTTCTTGTCGCCGCGCTGCGGGATGCGCAGGTCGACCCGGGAGCCGCGCCGCTCGGCGAGCCATTCGGTGACGGGGCCGGGCGGCTCGGGGAGGGCGGGCACCAGGACCTCCTTGGGGACCGCGTCGCCCCGCTCCTCGCCGTAGAGCTGCTGGAGGGCGTGCTCGACCAGGCCCGCGGTGTCCACGGCCTCGACCTTGTCGGTCACCCAGCCGCGCTGGCCGCGGACCCGCCCGCCGCGGACATGGAAGATCTGCACGGCGGCCTCGAGTTCATCCTCGGCGACGGCGATCAGGTCGGCGTCCGTGGCGTCGGCGAGGACGACGGCGTTCTTCTCCATGGCGCGCTTGAGCGCCGCTATGTCGTCGCGCAGCCGGGCCGCCTTCTCGTACTCCATCTCCTCGGCGGCCTCCTGCATCCGCTGTTCCAGCCGGCGGAGGTAGGCGCCGGTGCGGCCGGCCATGAAGTCGCAGAATTCTTCGGCCAGTTCGCGGTGTTCCCCGGGGGTGACGCGGCCGACGCAGGGCGCGGAGCACTTGCCGATATAGCCGAGCAGACAGGGGCGGCCGATCTGGTGGGAGCGCTTGAACACCCCGGCCGAGCAGGTCCGTACCGGGAAGACGCGGAGCATCAGGTCGACGGTTTCACGGATCGCCCAGGCGTGGCCGTAGGGCCCGAAGTAGCGCACGCCCTTCTTCTTGGCGCCGCGCATCACCTGGACGCGGGGGAATTCCTCGTTGAGCGTGACCGCGAGATAGGGATAGCTCTTGTCGTCGCGGTACTTCACATTGAAGCGCGGGTCGAACTCCTTGATCCAGGAGTACTCCAGCTGGAGCGCCTCGACCTCGGTGGCGACGACCGTCCACTCCACGGAGGCGGCCGTGGTGACCATGGTGCGGGTGCGCGGGTGCAGACCGGCGAGGTCCTGGAAGTACGAGGAGAGCCGCTGGCGCAGGCTCTTCGCCTTCCCGACGTAGATCACGCGGCCGTGCTCGTCCCGGAACTTGTAGACCCCCGGCGAGTCGGGGATCTGTCCCGGCTTGGGTCGGTAGCTGCTGGGGTCGGCCATGCCCACACCCTACTTCCGGGCAGTGACAACTCCATCGCCCGGAGGCCCGTCACGCCTTTGGCCCCGGCGGCGAAAATGGTGCCACCGGGGCCAAAGGACACGGGCGGTGCGCAGGGTGGGGGGGTGCCGGTGCGCTGACGGGGACGTCAGCGGCGACGGCGCCTTCGCACCGCCACGGTGCCGAGGCCGAGCACGGCCAGTGCGGCTCCGGTGGACGCCACCGCGACGGGCGCCACGGAGGAACCGGAGTCGTTCTTCGGTGCCACGGCCGCGGAGTTCTCCGCGGTCGGTGAATAGCCCCCGGCCAGCCCCTTCTTCGCATAGGCGGAGCCGGGCAGCTTGTCGCCGTAGGCCTTGTTGACCCGGGCCCGGTAGGCGTCGACCGTGGTGCCCTTGGCACCGATCGCCCGCTCCGCGTCCGCGCCGAGCGGCAGGACGCGGTCGCCGCGCTGCACGAACCAGGCGTTGATCTGGGGCTCCTGGAAGACCGTGCCGCCGCCGAGCTTCTTCGCGCCCTCGGCCGCGTGGCGCGTCTCGTCGTCCCCGGTGGCGATGTTGACGACCTTCCAGGCGCCGTCGGTGCGTGCGGTCCACACCGAGGCCTGCTGCCCGTCGGCCGAGACGGCCTTGGTGGCGAAGAAGTCGAGCGTGGCGATGGGGGCGCCCTTCTTGCCCGCCATGAAGTCCGCGGACAGCGAGTAGACGGGCACGGTGGCGCCGTCGAGCCGTGGCTTCGCCTGCTCCGCCGCGATGGCGTGGTCGCGGGCGAAGAAGCGGGACAGGGTGTCCAGGGTCGAGGGTGCCGCGGCCGCGTCGTGGGCGGCGCCGGTGCCCACGACGGGCGGCTGGGGGACGGCCGCCGGCCCGGCGGCGTACGCGAGCGGGGCCAGCCCGAGCAGACCGGCGGTGAGGGCACCGGCGGCCAGGGCGCGGGTCGCGTTCCGGCGGGAGGCTGCGTTCTTGCGGGAGAGTGGCCGGTCGGTCATGCCCTCACGCTCCGATCCGGTAGAGCGAGTGGGTCCAGGCGAACCGGTTGTTGTTCACGTACCAGTTGTGGTCGGCCCAGTTGTAGCGGTTGCTGGACGGCCAGGGATCGCCCCAGTAGACCATGTTGCCGGCGGTGTCATAGCCGTAGATGACGTGCATATGGCCGCCGCCGTTCTTCCAGCCGATGCGGGTCTCGACCGGCCGGTTGGCGTTGATCTCCTTCTGCACGGTCGCATAGCGCAGCCAGCCGTCCACATAGGAGCCGCGGTTGATGCCGGCCCAGCCGAGGGCGTTCTGCACATTGCCCAGCGTGGCCTGGCTGTTGGGGCAGGTGCTGCCCTGCTGCCGGTTGAAGGCCGCGTTGCAGAACTGGTTCTGGCTGTAATTGCGCCCGAAGTAGGTGGCGATGGTGTTTCCGGAGCCGGCCCAGCACCAGTTGGTCTTCTGCTGGGCCTGCATGGTGATGTTGAGTTTTCTGGCGGAGCTCAGACTTGACTGCCCGTCGGTCGAGGCGGTCGCGGTGGCGGTGGGGAGTGCGAGCAGCGCCGCGGCCGCGAGGGCCGCGATCGACAGGCGTCTGCCCGGTATTCGGGTCTTTTCCGGTCGTGCCGAGGCACGGGACATGATGTTCTCCCGTGATGGTGGGGGGGGTGGAAAGGAGACAGCGCACTCGGCGCTGGAGAGGAGCATCGGGTGTTGTCGGGTCCTGGTCAACAGGATTCAATGCGGGATGAGGAAGCGGTGTGAACGAGCCGGGCCCCATGTGAACGGCGCATGGGCGGCGAGGAGGAATGCGACAATCCAAGTGGCCGGAATCCCCTGCACCATGGGTGAAAATTCACAGGAGGGCGCGAGCGGAATGGCACGTACCAGCATTCAGGTGGCCGAGGCCGAGCTGGCCCAGGCGCTGCGTACCGGACCGTTCCACCTGGCGCTGCGCACGGCGCTGACGGCGCGTGGGCTGGCGCTGCACCGGGTGCAGCACCGGCTCGCCCAGCGCGGCGTCAATGTGGGGGTGACCAGCCTGAGTTACTGGCAGCAGGGCGCCCGGCGGCCCCGGCGGCCGGAGTCGCTCAGGGCGGTGCGGATGCTGGAGGACATACTGGGCCTGCCCGCGCACGCGCTGATCCGGCTGCTCGAACCACCGGACCACCGGGTGTCCGAGCGGCCCGCCGCGCGCTCGCTGCGTTCACTGATCGAGGAGTCGCACGCGGTGCGGCGGCTGCTCGCCGAGCTCGAATCCCCGGCCGACGGCGGGCTGCACACCGTCTGCCATCTGGAGCGCGTCGTCATAGGCGCGGGGCGCGAGTTGCGGGAGCGCGATTCGCACCATGTGGTCCGGGCGCACCGCGACGGGGTGGACCGCTATGTCGCCATCCACCACGGGGACACCGGTTGCGACCCGGGGCAGGTGGTCGTACGGGCCACCGACAACTGCCGGGTGGGACGGGTGCGATGGCACACCGCGGCGGGTGTGCTGGTCGCCGAGCTGCTCTTCGACACCCGCCTGCGGGTCGGCGAGACCCATGTGTTCGGCTATGGGTTCGATGACGGGACGGGCGGGCCGAGCAGCGAGTATGTCCGCGGGTTCAGCTTCGCGGGCGGACAGTACGTCCTCCAGGTCCGTTTCGACGCCGCCGCCCTGCCGGTCCGCTGCCACCGCTTCGCCCGCGCGTCGGCGGGCGCGCCGCGCAGCGGTCAGCAGGAGCTGACGCTGGCGGGGCGCCACCGCGGGGTGCACCTGGTGGAGGAGGGGGTGCGGCCGGGGATCGTGGGGATCGGCTGGGACTGGTCCTGACGGGCCGGGGCGCGTCCATACCGGACGCCCGCACCGCACAGCACGGTGCTTGTTCCCCGGCCGGGTCGTCCCATGGCAGGCTGACGGCCTCCGCAGTGGAAAGGATCCCCACGTGATCGTCGTAGCCGGTGAAGCCCTGATCGACCTGGTGCCCGGGGCCTCCGGGAGTGACGGTCTCCCCGCCCTGCTGCCCCGGCGCGGCGGCGGCCCGTACAACACCGCCGTGGCACTGGGGCGGTTGGGCACCCCGGCCGCCTTCTGCTCGCGGGTGTCGGCGGACGGCTTCGGCGAGGCGCTGCTCGGCGGACTGCGGTCGGCGGGGGTGGACGTCTCGCTGGTGCAGCGCGGGCCGGAGCCGACGACCCTTGCGGTGGCGGACATCGGAGCGGACGGTTCCGCGGGCTATGGCTTCTACGCCGGCGGTACGGCGGACCGGCTGTTCGAGCTCCCGGAGCCGCTGCCGGACGGGACGCGGGCGCTGTGCCTGGGGACCTGTTCGCTGGTGCTGGAGCCGGGGGCGAGCGCCTATGAGGCACTGCTGCGACGGGAGGCCGGGCGCGGGGTGTTCACCCTGCTCGACCCCAACATCCGGCCCGGCATCGTCCCCGACGCCGATGCCTATCGGGCCCGGTTCCGCTCCTGGCTGCCCCAGGTGACCCTGCTGAAGCTGTCGGTGGAGGACGCGCGCTGGCTGGGCGGCTCGGTGCGGGACTGGCTGTCGGCCGGCCCGGCGGCCGTGGTGCTGACCCATGGCGGGGCGGGCCTGTCCGTCCACACCGGGGACGGCCGTACCCATACGGTGCCTGCGGCGCCGGTGGAGATCGTGGACACGATCGGCGCCGGCGACACGGTGAACGCCGCGCTGCTGCACCGGCTGGGAACGGCCGCCGCCCTGTCCCGGACCGCGCTGGCGGCGCTGGACGAAGCGGCCTGGCACGACATCCTGGGCTTCGCCGCCCGCGCCGCGGCGATCACCTGCTCCCGCGCGGGCGCGGAGCCGCCGTTCGCGCGGGAGCTGCGCACCGGGCCGCCCGGCCGGTGAGGATGCCGGGCCGGGGCACCGCTGCCCCGGCCGGGCGCCGCACGCGCTCAGGCCCGTCGGGCCCGCGTCGTCTTCTCGGCGGTTGCCGTCTTCTTGGCCACCGCTGTCTTCTTGGTGGCCGCCGCCTTCGCCGAGACGGTCTTCTTTGCAGCCGTCCGGGCCGCGGCGACCGTCTTCTTGGCCACCGCCTTTTTCGCCCCGGCAGCGGCGGGCTTCGCGGGGGCTTTCTTCGCCCCCTTCCGTGCCACGGGCGTGCCCAGCATCTCGCGCAGGAACCGGCCCGTGTGGCTGGCCTGGTTCTCCGCCACCTCCTCCGGCGTGCCCTCCGCGATGACCAGGCCACCGGCGTTGCCGCCCTCCGGGCCCAGGTCGACGACCCAGTCCGCCGTCTTGATCACATCGAGGTTGTGCTCGATGACGATCACCGAGTTGCCCTTGTCGACCAGGCCCGACAGCACCGAGATCAGCTTGTTGATGTCCTCGAAGTGCAGCCCGGTGGTGGGCTCGTCGAGCACATAGACCGTGCTCCCGGTCGACCGCCGCTGCAGCTCGCTGGCGAGCTTGACCCGCTGCGCCTCACCACCGGAGAGGGTGGGCGCGGGCTGCCCGAGCCGCACATAGCCCAACCCGACCTCGTGGAGGGTGCGCAGATGGCGCGCGATGGCCGGCACCGCCTCGAAGAACCCCAGCGCCTCCTCGATGGGCATGTCCAGCACCTCGGCGATGGACTTGCCCTTGTAGTGCACCTCGAGGGTCTCCCGGTTGTACCGGGCGCCGTGGCACACCTCGCACGGGACGTAGACGTCCGGCAGGAAGTTCATCTCGATCTTGATGGTGCCGTCGCCGGAGCAGTTCTCGCAGCGGCCACCCTTGACGTTGAAGGAGAACCGGCCGGGCTGGTAGCCGCGGACCTTGGCCTCCATCGTCTCCGCGAAGAGCTTGCGGATGTTGTCGAAGACGCCGGTGTAGGTGGCCGGGTTGGAGCGCGGGGTACGGCCGATGGGTGACTGGTCGACATGGACGACCTTGTCGACCAGGTCGTCGCCGTCCACCCGGGTGTGCCGGCCGGGAACGGCGCGGGCGCCGTTCAACTCCCTTGCCAGGTGGGTGTACAGGATGTCGTTGACCAGCGTCGACTTGCCGGAACCCGAGACACCGGTGACCGCCGTGAGCACCCCGAGCGGGAAGGACACATCGATGTCGCGGAGGTTGTTCTCGCGGGCACCGCGCACCGTCAGCTGCCGCTTGCGGTCGACGGGCCGGCGGATCTCCGGCGTGGCGATGGCCCGCTTCCCGGACAGGTACTGACCGGTCATCGACCCCTCGGTGGCCAGCAGTTCGGCCAGTGGACCGCTGTGCACCACCTTGCCGCCGTGCTCACCGGCGCCCGGGCCGATGTCCACCACCCAGTCGGCGACCTTGATGGTGTCCTCGTCGTGCTCGACGACGATCAGGGTGTTGCCCATGTCCCGCAGGCGCACCAGCGTCTCGATCAGGCGGTGGTTGTCGCGCTGGTGCAGGCCGATGGAGGGCTCGTCCAGCACATAGAGCACGCCCACCAGCCCGGAGCCGATCTGGGTGGCGAGCCGGATGCGCTGGGCCTCGCCGCCGGAGAGGGTGCCCGCGGCGCGGTTGAGCGAGAGGTAGTCGAGGCCGACGTCGACCAAGAACTGCAGCCGCTCGTTGACCTCCTTGAGCACCCGCTCGGCGATCTTCTTCTCGCGGCCGGTGAGCGTCATGCCCCGCAGGAAGCCGGCGCATTCGCTGATCGACATCGCGGAGACCTCGGCGATGGAACGCCCCTGCACGGTGACGGCGAGCACGATCGGCTTGAGCCGGGTGCCCTCGCAGGTCGGGCAGGGCACCTCGCGCATATAGCCCTCGAAGCGCTCCCGGCTGGAGTCGCTCTCCGCCTCCGAGTGCCGCCGCTTGACGAACGGCAGCGCGCCCTCGAAGGCCGTGGTGTAGGCGCGCTCCCGGCCGTAGCGGTTGCGGTAGCGCACCTCGATCTGCGTCTTGTGGCCGTTCAGCAGGGCCTTCTTGGCGCGCTGCGGGAGCCCTGCCCAGGGGATGTCGGTGCGGAAGCCGAGGGCGTCGGCGAGCGCGCCGACCAGTCGGGCGAAGTAGTCCTTGGTGTGGCCGTGCGACCAGGGGCTGATCGCGCCCTCGTCCAGGGACTTGTCCTCGTCGGGGACGATCAGCTCCGGGTCGACCTCCATGCGGGTGCCGATGCCGGTGCAGTCCGGGCAGGCGCCGAAGGGCGAGTTGAAGGAGAAGGAGCGGGGCTCCATCTCCTCGAAGGACAGGTCGTCGTACGGGCAGTAGAGGTGCTCGGAGTACATCCGCTCGCGCTCGGGGTCGTCCTCGGCGAGATCGACGAAGTCGAGGATGACCATGCCGCCGGAGAGGCCGAGTGCGGTCTCGACCGAGTCGGTCAGCCGGCGCTTGGCGCTGTTCTTGACGGTGAGGCGGTCGACGACCACCTCGATGGTGTGCTTCTCCTGCTTCTTGAGCTTGGGCGGCTCGGCGAGCTGGATCGTCTCGCCGTCCACCCGGGCCCGGCTGTAGCCCTTGGTCTGCAGGTCGGCGAAGAGATCGACGAACTCGCCCTTGCGCTCGCGCACCAGCGGGGAGAGCACCTGGAAGCGGCTGCCCTCCGGCAGCTCGAGCACCTTGTCCACGATCGCCTGCGGCGACTGGCGGGAGATCGGCCGGGCGCACTCGGGGCAGTGCGGCCTGCCGATGCGGGCGAAGAGCAGGCGGAGGTAGTCATAGACCTCGGTGATGGTGCCGACCGTCGAGCGCGGGTTGCGCGAGGTCGACTTCTGGTCGATGGAGACGGCCGGGGACAGGCCCTCGATGAAGTCCACATCGGGCTTGTCCATCTGGCCCAGGAACTGCCGTGCATAGGAGGAGAGCGACTCGACGTAGCGGCGCTGCCCCTCGGCGAAGATCGTGTCGAAGGCGAGGGACGACTTGCCCGAGCCGGAGAGCCCCGTGAAGACGATGAGCGAGTCACGGGGGAGGTCGAGCGAGACGTTCTTGAGGTTGTGCTCGCGCGCGCCACGGACGATGAGACGGTCTGCCACGCCGGTCGGCACCTTTCTTGAGAGAGGTGGGGGTGCGCCGGCCCCGCTCCCACGGCCCACCCCGTACGGGGCTGGGCGCGAGAACCGAGGTCGGTGCGAAGCGATGCCCCCAACCCGGTCAGAGTACGAGGGCGCCACGGCCATGTCTTAAGGATGCCGCACCCCGAGCCTATAGCACGCACATTCGATTTACGCCGGAATTTGGGCTCCTTCACCTGAACGAGTGGCGCCGCTATGGTCGGCGCATGATTGATCACGAGCACGACCTGGCCCTGTTGCGGGAGGCGACCGACCGGCTGCTGAGCGCGGCGGGCAGGCTGGGGGACAGCGCCGTCGCCGAACCCTCCCGGCTCCCCGGCTGGACCCGTGGGCACCTCCTCGCCCATCTCGCCCGCAACGCCGATGCCCTGGTCAACGTCCTCTCCGGGCGCCCCATGTACCCGAGCGCGGAGAGCCGTGACGCGGACATCGCCCGGGACGCCCCGCGCACCCTGAGCGCCCACCTCGACGACCTGCGCGACAGCGCACAACGCTTCCTGGAGACGGCCGCGGCGCCGGCCGACTGGTCGCGCACGGTCACGCTCCGCAATGGCGTCACCGACAGCGCGTCCCGGGTCCCGTTCCGGCGGCTGATCGAGGTCGAACTGCACCATGTGGACCTCGGGACCGGCTATGAACTCAAGGACCTCCCCGCCGAATTCAGCGACCGGGAGATCGGCTTCCTGACGGAGCGGTTCGCCGGCCGCCCGGATGTGCCCGCGCTGCTGCTGACCGCGCCGGACGGACGCCGGTGGCGCACCGGCCGCGCGGAGGGCCCCGAGACCCGGGTCACCGGCCCCACGGCCGAGCTGCTCGGCTGGCTCGCGGGCCGCCGCGAGGGCTCGGCACTGGAGTCCGGCGGTGCTCCCGTGCCCGTCCTGCCACCGCTGTAGAGACGGTGAACGAGGCGAACTAGGCTGAATCCATGGCATACACCGGAATGGTGTGCGTCGGCGGGCCCGCCGACGTACACGAGCTGACCGACCTGATGATCTCGAAGGTCGCCGTCGGCCCGATGAACAACAACGCCTATCTGCTGCGCTGCCGCGCGACGGACGAGCAGTTGCTGATCGACGCGGCCGCCGATCCGCACACCCTGATCGGCTTCATCGGCGACAGCGGGATCGCCTCCGTGGTCACCACCCACCGCCACGCCGACCACTGGGGCGCGCTGCGCGAGGTGGTGGACGCCACCGGCGCCCGCACCCATGCGGGCCGCGAGGACGCCGAGGGCATCCCCGTGCCGACCGATGTGCTCGTCGACGACGGCGACACCATCCGCGTCGGCCGCGTCGAGCTGACCGCCCGCCACCTGGTCGGCCACACCCCCGGCAGCATCGCCCTGGTCTACGACGACCCGCACGGTCACCCCCATCTGTTCACCGGGGACTGCCTCTTCCCGGGGGGCGTCGGCAACACCCACAACGACCCGAAGGCCTTCGCCAGCCTGATCCACGACGTGGAGACCAAGCTCTTCGGCCCGCTTCCGGACGAGACCTGGGTCTACCCGGGGCACGGTGACGACACCACCCTGGGCGCGGAGCGGCCCCACCTCGCCGAGTGGCACCACCGCGGCTGGTGACCCGGCCGGCGGCCATGCGCTCCCCGGCGGCCGGTCCCGGACCCGCCCCGGGGGGCGCACGGAGCCGCCGGGGCGGGTGACCGACGGCGTCTCCCCGCGCCCCGCACAACGCCTCCACACGCCCCGTGTCCCCAGCACACCGGGGAAGTTGGACGGTGCATGCACCGTGACCGTTCCCCGGACATGTTCCGTCTGGCGGCCGCGTCCCTGGCCGGAACCGCCATCGAGTTCTACGACTTCTTCGCCTATGGCACCGCCGCGGCACTCGTCCTCGGCCCGCTCTTCTTCCCGACCGTCTCCCCCCTCACCGCCACCCTCGCGGCCTTCGGCACCTTCGGCGTCGGCTTCCTCGCCCGCCCGCTGGGCTCGGTGCTCTTCGGGCACCTCGGCGACCGGCACGGCAGGCGCCCCGTCCTGATCGCCTCGCTGCTGCTCACCGGGCTCGCCACCGTCGCCGTCGGCCTGGTGCCCGGCTATGCCGACATCGGCATCAGTGCCCCCTTGCTGCTGCTCGTGCTGCGCTTTCTGCAGGGCCTCGGCCTCGGCGGCGAGTGGGGCGGCGCCGTGCTGCTCACCGCCGAGCACGCACCCGTGCACCGCCGCGCGCTCTGGTCGAGCTTCCCCCAGGTCGGCCCCTCGGTCGGCTTTCTGCTCGCCAATGGCATCGCCCTGACCCTCTCGGCCACCCTCAGCGACGCGCAGTTCCTCTCCTGGGGCTGGCGGGTCCCGTTCTGGGCGGCGGGCCTGCTGGCCGCCGCCGGGCTGCTGCTGCGCACCCAGCTCTCCGAGACGCCGGAGTTCCGCGAGCTGAGCGCGACCGAGACCCGGTCCCGGCTGCCCGCCGCCGAGGTCGCCCGCCATCACTGGCGGACCGTGCTGCTCACGGCCGGCGGACTCTCCGTCGGCTATGCCGTCTTCTACACGGTCTCCACCTGGTCCCTCTCCTATGGCACCGAACGGCTGGGCGTCGACCGCACGGTCATGCTCGCCTGCATCATGGTGGCCGTCGCGCTCTCCGGCGCCGCCACCCCGCCGCTCGCCCTGCTCGGCGACCGCCTGGGGCGCCGCCCGCTGTGCCTGTTCGGCTGCGCCGCCGTGGCGCTCTGGATGTTTCCGCTGATCGCACTGTTGCGCACCGGCCGCCCACCACTGATGCTGCTGGGCTTCACCATGGCCACGCTGTCCTTCGTCACCGTCTTCGCGGTGGTCGGCGCCTACCTCCCCGAGCTGTATGAGCCGCGGGTGCGCTGCACCGGCGCGGCCGTGGGCTACAACCTGGCGGGCGTCGTGGGCGGCGCGCTCACTCCGCTGGTCGCCACCGCGCTGGCCCGGGGAAACGGCCCGCCCTGGGGTGTGGCCGCCTATCTGACGGCCGTCGCGCTGCTCAGCCTGGCCTGTTTCGCGCTGCTCCCCGAGACCCGCCCGGCGGCCGCTCCCGCCGCGGTCGCCACGGCGGTGATCCCTCGCCCCGACGACTCAAACCCGGCCGGCTCGGACCCGGGCGTGCTCCCGGCCCTCCGCCGCCTCGGCCTCCCGCTTTCCGGACGCCCGCAGGCTGGTGACCGTGGTGACGACGAGCACCGCGCAGATGACGCCGAGCGAGACCGGGATGCTGATCTCGGGAACGGCGACGCCGCTCTCATGCAGCGCGTGCAGGACGAGCTTGACGCCGATGAAGCCGAGGATCACCGAGAGCCCGTACGAGAGGTGGACCAGCTTCCGCAGCAGGCCGCCTATCAGGAAGTACAGCTGCCGCAGCCCCATGAGCGCGAAGGCGTTGGCGGTGAAGACGATGTACGGGTCCTGGGTGAGGCCGAAGATCGCCGGTATTGAGTCGAGGGCGAACAGCACATCGGTGGTGCCGATCGCCAGCATGACGATCAGCATCGGGGTCATCAGGCGCTTGCCGTTCTCGACCACGAACAGGCTGGTGCCGTGGTACCGGTCGGTGGACGGAAAGCGCCTCTCGACCATCTTGAGAAAGCGGTTCTCCTCAAACTCTTCCTCCTCCCCACCGCTCCGCGCCTCCTGGATGAGCTTCCACGCGGTCCAGACGAGGAAGGCGCCGAAGATATAGAAGATCCAGGAGAAGTTGGCGATGATCGCCGCACCCGCGCCGATGAAGACGGTCCGCAGGACCAGGGCTATGAGAACGCCGACCATCAGCACACGCTGCTGATATGCGGCCGGGACCGCGAACTTGGCCATGATCAGCACAAAGACGAAGAGATTGTCGACGCTCAGCGACTTCTCGGTGATGAACCCGGCGAAGAACTCACCGGCCGGCTCCCCGCCGCCGAAAACCAGCAGCCCCAGCCCGAAGAGCCCGGCCAGGGCGACCCAGACCACGGTCCAGATCCCGGCCTCCTTGATGGAGACCTCGTGCGGCTTGCGGCCGCCGATGAAGAAGTCGGCCGCGACCAGGGCGCACAGGCCAAGGATGGTCAGCGCCCAAAGCGTCAGCGAAACGTCCACGGTCCCTCCGGCAGGTCGTATGGCAAGAAGGTACAGGAACCACCAAGAGAAAGTAAAGAGAAACCCAAATTTCCTGCTTGGGGGGCATGCCCTCGCCTCGCCCGACCGGGCCCCTCAGGCGAGACCGACCTCCTTCATCTGCCGCAGCTCCTTCTTCAACTCGCTCACCTCATCACGCAGCCGCGCCGCGACCTCGAACTGCAGCTCCGCCGCGGCCGCCCGCATGCGCTCCGTCATGTCCTCGATCAGCTGGGCGAGTTCGGCGGCCGGCCGGTCCGTGGCCACCGCTTCCCTGCGCTTGCCCTTCCCCTTGCCGCCGGCGGGCGCCGTGGGAACGGGCGCCTTGCCCTTGTCCGACTGGCGGTAGCCCGACCCCAGCAGCTCATGGGTGTCGATCTCCTCACGGGCCAGCGTGGCGACAATGTCGCCGATCTTCTTCCGCAGCGGCTGCGGGTCGATCCCCCGCTCCTTGTTGTACGCGATCTGCTTCTCCCGGCGGCGGTTGGTCTCCTCGATCGCCTTCTCCATCGCCGGGGTGATCTTGTCCGCATACATATGGACCTGGCCGGACACATTGCGCGCCGCACGCCCGATGGTCTGGATCAGCGAGGTCCCGGACCGCAGGAAGCCTTCCTTGTCGGCGTCGAGGATGGCCACCAGGGACACCTCGGGCAGGTCGAGCCCCTCACGCAGCAGGTTGATGCCCACCAGCACATCGAACTCACCGGCACGCAGCTCCCGAAGGAGCTCGACCCGGCGCAGCGTGTCGACGTCGCTGTGCAGATAACGCACCTGGATGCCCAACTCCAGGAAGTAGTCGGTGAGATCCTCGGCCATCTTCTTGGTCAGAGTGGTGACCAGGACCCGCTCGTCCTTCTCGGTGCGCTCGCGGATCTCATGGACCAGATCGTCGATCTGCCCCTCGGTCGGCTTGACGACGACCTCCGGGTCGACCAGCCCGGTGGGCCGGATGATCTGCTCCACAAAACCGTCGGAGCGGGCGAGTTCATACTTCCCCGGGGTCGCGGACAGATAGACGGTCTGCCCGATGCGCTCGGTGAACTCCTCCCACTTCAGCGGCCGGTTGTCCATGGCCGACGGCAGCCGGAACCCGTGCTCGACGAGGGTGCGCTTACGGGATGCGTCCCCCTCGTACATCGCGCCGATCTGCGGGACGGTGACATGCGACTCGTCGATGACCAGCAGGAAGTCATCGGGGAAGAAGTCGAGCAGCGTGTTCGGCGGGGAGCCGGGCTCCCGGTCGTCCATGTGCAGCGAGTAGTTCTCGATGCCGGAGCAGGAACCGATCTGCCGCATCATCTCGATGTCATAGGTGGTGCGCATGCGCAACCGCTGCGCCTCGAGCAACTTGCCCTGCTTCTCCATGCGGGCGAGAGTCTCCGCCAGCTCCGCCTCGATCCCCACGATGGCCTTCTCCATCCGCTCGGGACCGGCGACATAGTGGCTGGCCGGGAAGACATACAGCTCCCGGTCGTCGGAGATGACCTCGCCGGTGAGCGGGTGCAGGGTGGAGAGCGCCTCGATCTCGTCACCGAACATCTCGATCCGCACGGCGAGTTCCTCATAGACCGGGAAGATCTCGATGGTGTCACCGCGCACCCGGAAGGTGCCCCGGGTGAAGGCCAGGTCATTGCGCGTGTACTGGATCTCCACAAAGCGCCGCAGCAGATCGTCGCGGTCGATCTCCCCGCCGACCTTCAACGGCACCATGCGGTCCACATACTCCTGCGGCGTGCCGAGACCGTAGATGCAGGACACGGACGCCACCACGACCACATCACGCCGGGTGAGCAGTGAGTTGGTCGCCGAATGGCGCAGCCGCTCGACCTCCTCGTTGATCGAGGAGTCCTTCTCGATGTAGGTGTCCGACTGCGGGACATAGGCCTCGGGCTGGTAGTAGTCGTAGTACGAGACGAAGTACTCGACGGCGTTGTTGGGCAGCAGCTCACGGAACTCATTGGCGAGCTGGGCCGCGAGCGTCTTGTTCGGCGCCATGACGAGCGTCGGCCGCTGCAGCCTCTCGATCATCCACGCCGTGGTCGCCGACTTGCCGGTACCGGTCGCACCGAGCAGGACGACATCCTTCTCACCTGCGCGAATACGCTGCTCCAGCTCGGCGATGGCCGTCGGTTGGTCACCGCTGGGCCGGTAGGGGCTGACGACCTCGAAGGGCGCCATCTTGCGTTCGATCTTGGAAACGGGCCGCATGAGACCACCGTACGACCTGCCACTGACAGCGGCCGGGCGAGCACACCCCGGGCGGACGGCAGGCGAAGAATCGGCAAAATCGGCAAAGGGGCCGGGCTCCGCGTGCCCCGGCGCCGGAGATCGAGTATGGGTGTCCTGTACGACCGTTTCACATCCCAGGGCCCGCCGTGAGGAGACCGATGCGCATCCGCTCCGCCCCGACCGTGCTTCGCGCCCTGATCGTCCTCTCCCTGACCACAGCGGTGACGGTGGGTCTCACCGGCCCGCCCGCGACGGCCTCGGTCCGCACGCCACGCCACCACACGGTGATCACCATCGGTCACCGCGGGGTGCCCGTCCAGGCGCCGGAGAACACCCTCGCCTCCATCGACCGGGCGGCCCGCCTGGGAATCGACTGGGTGGAGAACGATGTCCAGCGCACCAGGGACGGCGCCCTCATCGTCCTGCACGACACCGGCCTGGCCCGCACCACCGATGTCAAGCGGCGCTTTCCGGGCCGCGCGCCCTGGAGAGTCTCGGACTTCACACTCGCCGAGATCGAAAGGCTGGACGCCGGTGGCTGGTTCGGCCGTCGGTTCACCGGTGAGCGGGTGCCCACCCTGGGGCGCTATCTGCGGCGCATCGACCACAACCGCCAGAAGCTGCTGATGGAGATCAAGGCGCCCGAGCTGTATCCGGGCATCGAGCGGCAGATCGTGGCGGAACTGGGCCGTTCCGGCTGGCTGGACCGGCGGCACATCGGGGGCAGGCTGGTGGTGCAGAGCTTCAGCGCCTCGTCGCTGCGGATGTTCCACCGGCTGCGCCCCGATGTGACCACGGGGTTCCTGGGTGCTCCCCAGGCGGCGGAGCTGCGCTCGTACGCCGGGTTCGTCGATCAGATCAACCCGAGCCACCGGGCGGTCACCGCCGACTGGGTCCGTTCGGTCCATGCCGTGCGGGGCCCGCACGGCAGGCCGCTGGAGATTTCCGCGTGGACGGTGGACGACGCCGACCGGGCCGTGTCCCTCGCGCACCTGGGCGTGGACCGCGTCATCAGCAATGCGCCGCACATCACGGCGGCGGCGCTCGCCGAGGACGCCAGGGATCATTCCAACCCGTCCGTCCTCGATTTCCTGGACACGATTCCCTGACGGCCGCACCAGGGTGGATGCTGGATGGGGGTCCCCCGCGAGGTTGAGGAGTGGGGGAAGGAGATGTTGCGCCATGCGTACCGGCAATGAACCGATGACGGCGCGGAGCCCCCTGCGGCTGCGGTGCGGGCTCGCCACCTGGGGCCTGGTCTGTGCCGGCGCGGGCACCGCGCTGTTCGCCGTCACGGGGCACCCCGGGTGGGCGATCGCCTTCGGGATCCTGCTGCTGGTGACCGTCGTCGACCTGGCGGTGGTGGTCCGGCACATCCGGCAGGGACCGCACTACCAGCCGGGGCGGGATGTGCCACCGTACGAGCCGGTCCGGGACCCCAGGCGGCCGGGCGGATCCTGACAACTCTGGTCGGCGGCGGTCTCAGGGCGGGTCCGATGGGTCGGCACGGGCGGCGAGGAACCGGCCCGCCCGGCTCACCTCCCGCTCGCGGACCTCGTCCGGCGTGCGCTCCCAGGCGGTGCGCGCGGAGCGCATCCGGTCGCCGAGGGCCTGGGCGTACGGGCCGATGCGCATGGCCTCGTCCAGGCCCATGCGGCCGGAGAGGACTTCCTCGGCCATTTCCTTCAGGACGCTCCCGGCGCTGCCGTCGGCCAGTCGTTCAAGGGCCTGGTGAACCAACCGTGCCCCGGCCCGGTCCCGGCCGGGCGCGAGGAATTCCTCATGCCCCACGCGGTGTTCCCGCACCTCATTCCTCCTGTCCGGCTCATACCGCGGGATGGGTATAGCCCGCGGGCGGCAGCGGGAATTCATTGAATCCGCCCGCCACTTCGGCCCCCACCGTCGCCAACACCCCATATGCGGCATCGGTTTTCCAGCGCAGCGCGTTCACCGTCCTGGTGACCTCGGCCCACAGCTCGCCGATGCGCACCAGCTCACAGGCCCCGACCGCGTATCCGCTCACCGCGCCCCAGCCCGTCCAGGACAGTGCCGTCCCGGCCGCCCAGCAGATGGCGGCGGTCGCCGCACTGTCGCCGATCTGTCCCAACAGCTGCCCCACCGCGTCGGCCGTCGTCGACACCCCACTGGCCGTGACGAGATACTGCGTGCGCATGGTCTCGAGCGAGCACTTGATGTCCTGCAGATTTCCGGCCAGGGAGTCGAAGTAGGCCTGGGCTGCGTCCGCGGCATGGCCGTCCCATGCCGCGCCGACCCGCCGGTTTCCCGCCTCCAGATTGGCCGCCAGATCTTCGCAGAACCGGGCCAGATTCGCCCAGAGTTCGGCACAGCGCGCATAGGCCTCCCAGTCTCCGGCCAGATAGCGCTGTGCCTCCTCGAGCGGGTCGAAGTCGAAGACAAGGGCGAGGATTTCGGCCGCCCAGGCCGCCGGGCTGATCAGTGTGCTCACCCCGTCGAGAATCCTGAGCGGCGCCACGAATCGCTCGGGTTCGCCGGGAGCGGTCAGCCGGGCGGTGGCGCGGGCGACATCCGCGTAGGGATCGCCGCCGGTCATCGCCGCACCTCCGGATAGGCGGCATCCAGCTCGGCGGCCCGCGCGAGATCCGTCGCCCGGTAATAGCCGGCCGCCTTGTGCAATTCACCCGCCGAGCCGGCCAGGATCGCCTGCAGCCGCCCCAGGGATTCCGTCACCACGCCTTCCAGGTCGCCGTGCAGGGTGATGATCCTGGTCAGCAGGCCCTGCTCGGCAACGTCAACGGCACCGTATTTTGCGGTGTACGCCCGGGCCTCCGCCGCGTCGTCCGCGGCGCGGCGGACCAGTCGGGCGAAACCCTCGAGATCGGCTGATGAGACACGTAGGTCCATCCGGTGTGTCCGCTCGATGTGTCCGCTCCCAGGCCGCAGTTGCCGAAGGCGGCATGCTAACAACGCCGGCACTCCGCCCGGGCGTGGAGAGCCGCGGTGCTCACCCGATCGAATGAGCACCGCGGCCCGTGGATCCAACGCTCAGCCGTGCTCGCCGAAACGTGCCGCCGCGACAAAGTCCGGGCGCGGGTCGAGGGCGGCGGCGAGCCGGAAATGACGGACGGCCTCTGCACCGCGCCCGCCCCGCTCCAGCGTGCGGGCCAGGGCGAAGTACGCAAAGGCGTTGTCCGGCTCGCGCTCCAGAACCAGCCGGAATTCTCGCTCGGCGAGGGGGAGTCGAGCGGCTGCGAAATAGGCTCGGGCCCGCAGCAGACGAGCGGCGGTGTTCTCGGGGTGGGCGGCGATCACCGAATCCAGCAGCTTGACCGCACCGCGCGGATCCCGGGCGTCCAACAGCTGCTCGGCCGCACGGAAATCGATGACATGAGTCTCAGGTGTCGACTGGGGCACGTCCGCTGTCCTTCCCTTTCGCTGTTGCGGCCGTCAACGCCCGGGAAAGCCCGCTCTATTCCCGGCCGTTCGTCCCCTCGGCGCGCGCGGTCAACTCCGCCCAGACCTGGCTCACCCGGGCCGCCAGCTCTTCCAGCGGGCCGTCGTTGGCAATGACCAGATCGGCCACCGCCAGCCGCTCTTCGCGAGTCGCCTGCGCGGCCATCCTGGCCCGTGCCTCGTCATCGGTCATGCCCCGCAGGCGCACCAGCCGGTCGAGCCGGGTCTCCACGCCGGCGTCGACCACGACGACCAGATCGTAGAGCGGGGCGAGGGCGTTCTCGACGAGCAGCGGGACATCCTGGACGACAATGGCGTCCGGACCCGCCGCGGCCTCCAGTTCCCGGGAGCGAGCGCGCACCAGTGGATGCACCAGGGCGTTGAGCGCCCTGCGCCGCCCCTCGTCGGCGAAGACGATCGCGCCGAGCTTCGGCCGGTCCAGAGCGCCGTCCGGGGTCAGGATCTCCGGCCCGAACTCGGCAACGACCGCGGCGAGCCCGGGCGTTCCCGGCTCGACCACCTCGCGCGCGATCCGGTCCGCGTCGATGATCACCGCGCCATGCGCGGCGAGCAGTCGCGACACCTCGCTCTTGCCCGAACCAATTCCGCCCGTGAGGCCCACCGTCAACATGGGCCCCACGCTATCGGCCCACCGGTCAGTGCCCGCCGTCGCCCTCCCGGTCGGCCAGGAATCGCTCGAACTCCGCACCCAGCTCATCGGCGGACGGTAGCTCGACGGGCTCGGCGACCAGGTTTCCCCGCGTCTCGGCCCCGGCCACCGCATCGTACTGGTGCTCAAGCCCCCTGACGAGCGCGACCAGTTCCTCATCACCCTCGGCGATCTGGCGCTCGATCTCCTCCTGGGTGCGCAGGGCCTCGGTGCGCAGGGCATGCGCGACATTGGGCAGCACCAGCCCGGTGGCAGCGGTCAGCGCCTCCAAGGCCGTCAACGCGGCGTCGGGGTACGGGGAGCGCGCCACATAGTGCGGGACATGGGCGGCAATGCCCAGCACATCGTGCCCCGCCTGCGCCAGCCGGAACTCGACCAGCGCCTCCGCGCTCCCCGGCACCTGGGCCTCGTCGAAATAGCTGGTCTGACCGCGCACCAGCTCGGCGCGGTTGCCATGCGGGGTGATCCCCACCGGCCGGGTGTGCGGAACGCCCATGGGAATGCCGTGGAAGTTGACGGACAGCCGCACCCCGAGCCGCTCCACCAGCTGACCCACGGCCGCCGCGAATCGCTCCCACTCCACATCGGGTTCGGGGCCCGCCAACAGGAGGAACGGCGCACCCGTCGCGTCCTGCGCCAGATGGAGCTCGAGTTTGGGCGTCTCATACGCGGTCCAGCGGTCGCGCTGGAAGGTGAGCAGGGGACGGCGTGCCCGGTAGTCGACCAGCCTGTCGTGGTCGAAGCGGGCGACGACCTGGTGCGGCAGCCCGTCCAGCATCCGCCGGACGATCTGGTCGCCGGTGTCCCCGGCGTCGATATAGCCGTCGAAGTGGTAGAGCATGACCAGACCGGCCGTGTCCTGAGCCAGGGCCAGGTCGGCCACGGCGAGCCCCTTGGACTCCCATTCGTACAAACCCTGCGGATCCAACACAGTGACCGTTCCTCCCTCAGGTTCCGTAAGGGGGAACGCTCTTGGCGGCCCGGACCATTCCCGCCGGGCGGCAAACACCGGATATGGCGGCCGGGCACCGACAAGCCCGGGCACCGACAAGGCCCGCCCTCCCCGAAGGGAGAGCGGGCCTTGACTCGGTCAGCTGTCAGCCGCTGACGACCGGAGCCTCAGCTCTGGCCGCCGGCCAGCTTCTCGCGGAGCGCGGCGAGCGCCTCGTCCGACGCCAGGGCGCCGGAGTTGTCGTCCGACTCCGAGGAGTACGAGCCGCCGGAGGCGGCACCGGCGTTGCCGGCGGCGGCCGGGGCAGCAGCACCCTCGGCAGCGGCCTGCTCGTCGGCCTCGCGGGACTTGATGACCTGCGCCTGGTGCTGCTCGAAGCGCTGCTGCGCCTCGGCGTACTGGTGCTCCCACTCCTCGCGCTGCTTCTCGTAGCCCTCGAGCCAGTCGTTGGCCTCGGGGTCGAAGCCCTCGGGGTAGATGTAGTTGCCCTGGTCGTCGTAGGACGCGGCCATGCCGTACAGGGTCGGGTCGAACTCGACCACGGACGGGTCGGCACCGAAGGACTCGTTGGCCTGCTTCAGCGAGAGGCTGATGCGGCGGCGCTCGAGGTCGATGTCGATGACCTTGACGAAGATCTCGTCGTTGACCTGGACGACCTGCTCCGGGATCTCCACGTGGCGCTCGGCCAGCTCGGAGATGTGGACCAGGCCCTCGATGCCCTCGTCGACGCGGACGAACGCACCGAACGGAACGAGCTTGGTGACCTTGCCCGGGACGACCTGACCGATCTGGTGGGTCCGGGCGAACTGCTGCCACGGGTCTTCCTGGGTCGCCTTGAGCGACAGGGAGACGCGCTCGCGGTCCATGTCGACGTCCAGGACCTCGACCGTGACCTCCTGGCCGACCTCGACGACCTCGGACGGGTGGTCGATGTGCTTCCAGGACAGCTCGGAGACGTGGACGAGACCGTCGACGCCGCCCAGGTCCACGAAGGCACCGAAGTTGACGATGGAGGAGACGACGCCGGAGCGCACCTGACCCTTCTGCAGGGTGGTGAGGAAGGTCTGGCGGACCTCGCTCTGGGTCTGCTCCAGCCAGGCACGGCGGGACAGGACCACGTTGTTGCGGTTCTTGTCCAGCTCGATGATCTTGGCCTCGAGCTCCTTGCCCACGTAGGGCTGGAGGTCGCGGACGCGGCGCATCTCGACCAGCGAGGCCGGGAGGAAGCCACGGAGGCCGATGTCGAGGATGAGACCACCCTTGACGACCTCGATGACGGTACCGGTGACGATGCCGTCCTCTTCCTTGATCTTCTCGATCGTGCCCCAGGCCCGCTCGTACTGAGCGCGCTTCTTGGACAGGATCAGGCGGCCTTCCTTGTCCTCCTTCTGGAGAACGAGGGCCTCGACCTGGTCACCGACGCTGACGACCTCGTTGGGGTCGACGTCGTGCTTGATCGAGAGCTCGCGGGAGGGGATGACACCCTCGGTCTTGTAACCGATGTCGAGCAGGACCTCGTCCCGGTCGACCTTCACGATGACGCCGTCGACGATGTCGCCGTCGTTGAAGTACTTGATCGTCTCGTCGATCGCGGCGAGGAAGGCTTCCTCGTTACCGATGTCGTTGACCGCAACCTGCGGGGTGGTGGCGGTGGTCTCGGTGCTGCTCGTCATGTGGGAAAGGGCTCCGGTACGGACATTGAGTCGTAGGTACTGCTACGCCGAGAGCCCGTGTATCGCACCGCCGAAGCCGGACAGCCTTGGAGGCGCACTTTCCGAAGAGCTTCGAAGGACTCGAAGACGTCGGAAGCGCCTCGACAACCGAGGGGACATACAACATGTGCGAAAGCGGCCTGCTCCGTCCGAGGCGCGCAGGCCCGCAGCGCAACTTGTAGCATACGGGGGCAGCCGGACACGGTCAATGCGCGAAGGCGCACACCAGGGACAAAACGCCCCATAGCTGACACAACTCACGTTCCGCGAGGCCATCAAGGCCCCGCGACGGCCCGCCGGGCGTCACGCCGGACGACTTGCCAGGACACCCGGGACGCCGAAGACGCCTAAGACCGAAGACGCCGAAGACTACCGCCGAGGGCATGACCGCCGAGATGATCCCAGAGTATGAGCCGCAAGCGACCCGGCGGAACACCGGTGCGTCCGAGAGCAGCCGGGCCAGCCGTGGCTGGTGGGACCGGAACGCCGACGAGTACCAGAACGAGCACGGAGGGTTCCTGGGTGACGACCGTTTCGTCTGGGGCCCGGAGGGGCTGGACGAGGCGGACGCGGAGCTGCTGGGCCCGGCGAGCGCCCTCAAAGGACTCGACATCCTGGAGATAGGGGCCGGCGCCGCACAGTGTTCGCGCTGGCTGGCCGCCCAGGGCGGCCGGCCCGTCGCCCTCGATCTCTCGCACCGGCAGCTGCAGCACGCGCTGCGCATCGGCGGGGACATTCCGCTGGTGGAGGCGGACGCCGGGGCGCTGCCCTTCGCGGCCGGGTCCTTCGACCTGGCGTGCTCGGCCTATGGCGCGGTCCCGTTTGTGGCCGACCCGGTGCGGGTGATGCGCGAGGTGCACCGGGTGCTGCGGCCCGGCGGACGCTGGGTCTTCTCGGTCACCCATCCCCTCCGCTGGGCCTTCCCGGACGAGCCGGGGCCCGAGGGCCTCTCGGTTGCGGCCTCCTACTTCGACCGCACCCCGTATGTGGAACAGGACGAGACGGGCCGGGCCGTCTATGTGGAGCACCACCGGACGCTGGGCGACCGGGTGCGCGACGTGGTGACGGCCGGTTTCCGCCTGGCCGACCTGGTCGAGCCCGAGTGGCCGGACTGGAACACCCAGGAGTGGGGCGGCTGGTCCCCGCTGCGCGGCCATCTGATCCCGGGGACCGCGATTTTCGTCTGCGAGCGGGACTGAGGCGACACTGGCCGCATGATCCACACCGACGCCTTGGAGCGGCTGCCCGTCCGCACCGCGCTGCCCGCGCTGGCCTCCGCACTGGACGAGCACGGTGCGGCGGTGCTGTGCGCTCCGCCGGGCACCGGCAAGACGACGCTGGTGCCGCTGGCCCTGGCCGGGCTGGTACCGCCCGGCGGGCCGGGACCCGTCCGCCGGGTACTGGTCGCCGAGCCGCGGCGGATCGCGGCCCGGGCGGCGGCCCGGCGGATGGCGTGGCTGCTGGGCGAGGACCCCGGTCGGCTCGGCCGGACGGTCGGGTTCACGGTGCGTGGCGAGCGGCGCGCCGGACCCTCGACCGTGGTCGAGGTGATCACCACCGGTGTGCTGCTGCAAAGACTGCAGCGCGACCCCGAACTGGCCGGTGTCGACGCCGTGGTGCTCGACGAGTGCCATGAGCGGCACTTGGACGCCGACACGGCCGCCGCCTTCCTGCTGGACGTACGGGCCGCGCTGCGGCCGGAGTTGCGGCTTGTCGCCGCGTCCGCCACGACCGACGCCGAGGGCTGGGCGGGACTGCTCGGCGGTGCGCCGGTGGTGACGGCCGAAGGGATCTCGCATCCCGTGGACGTGATATGGGCTCCTCCGGAGCGGCCGGTGCGCCCGCCGCACGGCATGCGGGTGGACCCCGTCCTGCTGGATCATGTGGCGTCCGTGGTGCGGCGGGCGCTGCGGGAGCGGGCGGGCGATGTGCTGTGCTTCCTGCCCGGCGTGGGCGAGATCGCCCGGGTGGCGGGGCTGTTGGGCGGCGGCGGGTCGCTGGGTGCCGAGGTGCTTCAGGTGCATGGGCGGGTGCCGTCCGCCGTGCAGGACGCGGTGCTGGCCGGTGGCTCCGGACGGCGGGTGGTGCTGGCCACCTCGGTGGCGGAGTCGAGCCTGACCGTGCCGGGAGTGCGGGTCGTGGTGGACGCGGGGCTGGCGCGGGAGCCGCGGATGGACCACGCACGGGGGCTGAGCGCGCTCACCACCGTACGGGCGTCCCGGGCCGCCGCCCGGCAGCGCGCGGGGCGGGCGGGCCGCGAGGCACCGGGGACGGTGTACCGCTGCTGGGCCGAGGGCGATGACGCCCGGCTGCCGCGCTTTCCGGCGCCGGAGATCACCGTCGCGGATCTGACCGCGTTCGCCCTGCAGGCGGCGTGCTGGGGCGATCCCGAGGCCTCCGGACTCGCACTGCTCGACCCGCCGCCGGCCGGTGCGCTGGCCGCGGCGCGCGCCGTGCTCACGGCCACGGGCGCGGTGGAGGAGGGCGGGCGTCCCACGGAACGGGGCAGGCGCATGGCACGGCTGGGGGTGCATCCACGGCTGGCGCGCGCCTTGTTGGACGGCGCGCGGGAGATTGGTGCGCGCCGGGCGGCCGAGGTGGTGGCACTGCTGAGCGAGGAGCCGCCGCGGGAGTACGGCGACGATCTGGCGGAGGTGTGGCGCACCGCGCGGCGCGGCCGCGACGCCTATGGCGCACGCTGGCGGGCGGAGGCCCGGCGGCTGGAGAGCGGCCTGCGGGACGCGGCACCGCAGGGGCGTGCCGCGGCACCGTCCGGCGCGAGGTTGTCCGATGCGACGCTGTCCGACGACGGGGCGGCCGGTCTGGTCGCCGCGCTGGCGTTCCCGGAGCGGGTGGCCCGGGCGCGGGGCGAGGGCTCCTGTCTCATGGTGTCGGGGACCGGTGCGGAGCTGGGTGACGGTTCGCGGCTGCGCGGTGCGCGGTGGCTCGCGGTGGCGGTGGCGGACCGGCCGGTCGCGGCCGCATCGGCGCGGGTGCGGCTGGGCGCGGTGATCGACGAGACCACGGCCCGGGAGGCGGCCGGTGTGTACTTCGCGGAGCGCGAGGAGGCGCACTGGTCCGCGGAGCGGCGCGAGGTGGTGGCCCGGCGCGTCGAGCGGCTGGGCGCGGTGCAGCTGGCCGCTCGCGCGCTGCCCGCGCCGGATGCGTCGCTGGTCCGGGCGGCGCTGCTGGAGGGTCTGCGGAGCGAAGGGCTGGAACTGCTGCGGTGGACGCCCCAGGCGACTGCCTTGCGGCAGCGCCTGGCGTTCCTGCACCGCGAACTGGGCGAGCCATGGCCGGATGTGGCCGATGCCGCGTTGCTGGAGCAGGTGGCGGACTGGCTCGGCCGGGAGCCGGGGCGGCCGGATGCCGGGAAGGCGCTGGAACGGCTGCTCCCGTGGGCGAGCGGGGCGGCCGCCCGGCTGGACGAGCTGGCTCCCGAGCGGATCGAGGTGCCGAGCGGTTCCCGGATCCGGGTGGACTACGCGGGTGAGCAGCCCGTGCTGGCCGTCAAGTTGCAGGAGCTCTTCGGCCTGCGGCAGACCCCGCGCGTCGCGGGCGGCCGGGTGCCGGTGCTCGTCCATCTGCTGTCCCCCGCCGGGCGGCCGGCGGCGGTGACGGCGGATCTGGCCTCGTTCTGGCAGGACGGGTACCGGGCGGTACGGGCGGAGCTGCGCGGCCGCTATCCCCGGCACCCCTGGCCGGAGGACCCCTCGTCGGCCACTCCTACCCGGCGCACCGCGCCCCGTCAGGGCAGATAGCGCTCCAGCGCGGCCGCCCCCTTCTCCTCGATATGGCGCTTGGCGGCCTCGAGCCGCTCGGGGGTGACGTCATGGCCGGAGGCCATCACCAGGTCTTCGGGGTCGAAGGGCCGCTCGCCGCCGGTGTACAGCCGGCTCGGCCCGGACCCGGTGGATCCGTCCTCGGGACTCTCCTTCACGGCGAGCCTCCTCTGCTCAGCGGCCCCCGGTCGCCGGGGACCGGCCGTTCGGGTTTTCCCTCCATCCTGTGCCACTTTCCGGGTGAATGCACACCGATCTCGGTTTCGGGATCCGGGGCCGCCCCTGCGGCGGCGCGCGGACCTCGGCCGCGGGCCTCGAGGACGAGCGACAGGGCGAGCAAGGCGGCTCCGAGGCCCGCGAACCCCCAGGGCAGGTAGTCCGTGAGCAGGAGCAGCAACTGGCGCTGTGACTTCACCAGATCGACCGTGGAGTCGACATAGTCGGGCCGCATCTTCACCTCGCCGGCGAAGGCGGTGATCGGTTTTTTCTCCGGGTGGCCGGTCCAGCGCATCTCCTCCCGGTGTTCCTCCTCGCCGTTGACGGGGCTGCCGGTGGTGGGGTCGACCCAGAACTTGCGCTTGGTGGTGTACCAGCGCTCCAGTCCCAGCTGCCGGACGGTGTCGGGGGTGACGCCCAGGGGCAGCACCCTGGGCACCGGGACCCTGGTCCAGGGGACGGTCTGCTCGAAGTAGTAGACGTCGAGGCCGTGGAAGGTGCGGGTCCCCTGGTAGTGGATGGGGGCGCTGGTGCGGGTCTGCAGGTCGAAGTACTGGTAGTCGCGCTTCTCCACGAGGAAGGGCCACTTGTATTCGATGCCCTGGTGGCGCACCGGGGTGCCGTCGACGTGCTCGCCGCCCGCGTGCACCGGCTGCTGGCTGTGGGCGTCGAAGACATAGCGCTCGGGGATCCGGGAGATCGTCGCGCCGTCGGGTCCGGCGATATGGGTGAGGGTGTCCCAGACGACGACGTCCCGGCCGGTGGCTCGCTTGACCTTGCGGGCCTGCGCCACGTCGCCCTTGACGGTCTGGACCATGGTCACTTTGGCGACCTGTTTCGGCTCCAGCCGGGAGTAGTCGATGAGGGTGGCGTCCTTGGCCTCCAGCACGGTCGCCCGGTACTGGTTGGCCGGGACCTTGGCCAGCCTGGGGTAGGCGTACCAGCGCAGGAGGGGTGACAGGGCGGCGAAGAAGACGGCGAGGGCGAGGAGGACGAGGCCGGCTCTGCGGCGCACGGCGGGCCCCTAGGGGTGTGCGGGGACCGAGGACAGCAGCGGCTCGGGGGACGTCCCGCCCCCGGGCGGGCCGACCGCGGTGAGGAGGAGGACCAGGGCGAGGGCGGCGGCCAGTCCGATGGCCGCGGCGGCCAGTGCGCGCACGCTGAACCTCCCGGAGAGCTGACGGGACATCAGATCCGGGGGCACGGTAACAACGCGCGGCGAAGAAGAGAACCCGCTGTGCAGGCTTGCCGAGGTCCGGTGCGGTACCGCACCGCACGGGCGGCCCGCAGCCGCACGACCTCACTTCCGGCGGAGCGCTCAGTGTGCGGCGGACTCCCAGTCGCCGCCGACACCGACCGACACATCCAGCGGGGCACGCAGCGTCACGGCCCCGGCCATCTCACGGCGCACCAGCTCCTCGACCTGCGCACGCTCCCCGGGAGCAATCTCCAGCACGACCTCGTCATGCACCTGGAGAAGCATCCGGGAGGCGAGCTTCTCGGCCTCCAGGGCCCCGGCCACCCGCAGCATCGCGACCTTGACGATGTCCGCCGCGGTGCCCTGGATCGGGGCGTTGAGCGCCATCCGCTCGGCCATCTCCCGCCGCTGCCGGTTGTCGCTGTTGAGATCCGGCAGATAGCGGCGGCGGCCGAGCATGGTCTCGGTGTAACCCGTCGCCCGGGCCTCCTCGACCACCCGCCGCAGATAGTCGCGCACCCCGCCGAACCGCTCGAAGTAGGTGTCCATCAGCCGCCGCGCCTCATCCGGAGCAATACTCAGCTGCTGGGACAGCCCGAACGCCGACAGACCGTAGGCCAGGCCGTACGACATCGCCTTGATCTTGCGGCGCATCTCGGGATCCACCTCCGCCTTGGCCACCCCGAACACCTGGGAGGCGACGGTGGTGTGCAGATCCTCGCCCGAGGTGAACGCCTCGATCAGGCCCTCGTCCTCGGAGAGGTGCGCCATGACCCGCAGCTCGATCTGGCTGTAGTCGGCGGTCATCAGGGACTCGAAGCCCTCGCCGACCACGAAGCACCGGCGGATGCGGCTGCCGTCCGCGGTGCGCACCGGGATGTTCTGCAGGTTGGGGTCGGTGGAGGACAGCCGGCCGGTGGCCGCCACCATCTGGTTGAAGGTGGTGTGGATACGGCCGTCGGCGGCCACGTTGTTGACCAGGCCGTCGACTGTCGTCCGCAGCTTCGCCCGGTCTCGGTGGCGCAGCAGGACGACCGGGAGCTCATTGTCCGTCTGGGCGGCGAGCCAGGCCAGGGCATCGGCGTCGGTGGTGTAACCGGTCTTGATCTTCTTGGTCTTGGGCAGGCCGAGCTCCTCGAAGAGGATCTCCTGGAGCTGCTTGGGCGAGGAGAGGTTGAACTCCCGGCCCGCGGCGCGGTGGGCCGCCACGACGGCCTGCTCGATCTCGCCGAGGTACTCCCCGGACAGCCGCTCCAGCCGGGCCCGGTCGACCGCGATGCCCTCCCGCTCCATGCGCACCAGCAGATCGCCCACCGGGAACTCCAGCTCCCGCATCAGCTCCAGCGCCCCCGTCCCGGCCAGCTTCCGCTCATAGAAGCCGCCGAGATCCAGCACCGCACGCCCCTCGAGCATGAGCTTCCCGGCGGCCTCCCTGTCGGCCGTGCCGTCGAAGTCGAAGGCCTGCTGGCCGGACTCGGCCTGCTCCGGGTCGACCCGCGGCAGCGTCCGGCCCAGCTTGTCCTCGACCAGCACCTCGAGCTCGGTGAGCTGGCGCTTGTCCTTGTTGAACCGCACCCGGCCGGCGCGCTTCTGGCGGTGCCGGTTCAGTGGATCCGTCTCGAACGGGCGCGCACCCGGCTCGTCCAGATAAGCGGCGACGGCGGTGTCCATCACCACACCGGCCACCTGCCAGCCACGCTCCGCGAAGACCCGGACCACCCGCTTGGCCATGTGCAGCACCTTGGGCCGGCCCGCATCCGCCAGCCAGTGGGCGAACGCCCGGTCATCGCCCTCGGACAGCTCCTGCGGAACGAACCAGCAGGCCCGGCCGTCGGGCAGGGCGAGGGCGACCTCATGGACGTCTCCGCTGCCCAGCTGCCAGTCATAGCCGGCCACCACCGCCGTGAGCGCCTCCGCCGGAATGCCCTCCAGCCACGGGGCGAGCTCATCGGCGCCCGGCATCCGGCCGTCCAGCTCGATCTCGACCTCCTCGGCGGACTCCTCCGCCACCGCCGCGACCGGATCCGTGCCGAACAGCCGGTCCCGCAGGCTCCGGTTACGGATCTCCAGCCGCTCCAGCAGCTCCGTGACGGCGGGCAGGTCATACCCCTCGCGCAGCAGGCCCTCGGGGCCCGTGGGCAGCTCCACATCGCGCACCATCTCGGTCAGCCGGCGGTTGAGCTTCACCGCCTCCAGATGATCCCGGAGATTCTGGCCCGCCTTGCCCTTGACCTCGCCCACCCGCTCGACCAACTCGGCGAACGAACCGAACTGGTTGATCCACTTCGCGGCCGTCTTCTCCCCCACCCCCGGGATGCCGGGCAGGTTGTCCGACGGGTCACCGCGCAAGGCCGCGAAGTCGGGGTACTGCGCCGGGGTCAGGCCGTACTTCTCGATGACCTTCTCCGGGGTGAAACGCGTCAGCTCCGAAACGCCCTTCGTCGGATACAGCACCGTGACGGCATCGCTGACCAGCTGGAAACAGTCACGGTCACCCGTGACGACCGAGACCTCAAACCCCTGCGCCTCGGCCTGGGTGGCAAGCGTGGCGATCACGTCGTCGGCCTCGAAGCCCGCCACGGCGAAGCGCGGCACCCGCAGGTGATCCAGCAGCTCACCGATCAGCTTCACCTGCCCCTTGAACTCATCGGGAGTCTCCGACCGGGTCGCCTTGTACTCCGGAAACTCCTCCGAGCGCCAGGTCTTGCGCGACACGTCGAACGCCACCGCGAAGTGCGTGGGCCGCTCGTCACGCAAGGTGTTCGCCAGCATCGACGCGAAGCCATAGACGGCATTCGTCGTCTGGCCGTCGGAGGTGGTGAAGTTCTCCGCGGGCAGCGCGAAGAACGCCCGGTACGCCATGGAGTGCCCGTCCATCAGGAGCAGGCGGGGGCGGCCTCCCTCCGCTGCCTCGGTGCCGGTCGGTTCGTTCGCTGGGGATGCTTTCGATGCCTTTGCTGCCACGCCCTCGATCCTGCCACGGCCCACCGACAATCCCCGCCACACCACAGAACGGCTGTCAGTGCCCCATGACAGGATCGGCACCACACGGAACCACGGCTCGTTCGAAGGGGAACGACATGGCAGGCAACCCGCCCACCGGCGATCCGGTCCAGGACGCACCCGACGTCACCGCCCCGGCGCACGCCGCCGCGGGGCTCCCCGCCATCGCCCATTCCCTGCGCGCCGCACAACAGCAGATGGGCGTCCGCCGCACCGCCCTCACCCTCCTCAAGGTCAACCAAAAGGACGGCTTCGACTGCCCCGGCTGCGCCTGGCCCGAGCCCGACAAGCGGCACACCGCCGAATTCTGCGAGAACGGCGCCAAGGCGGTGGCCGAAGAGGCCACCCTGCGCCGCGTCACCCCCGACTTCTTCGCCGCCCACCCCGTCGCCGACCTGGCCACCCGCAGCGGCTACTGGCTCGGCCAGCAGGGCCGGCTCACCCAGCCCATGTATCTGGCCGAGGGCGCCGACACCTACCAACCCATCCCCTGGGAGCGGGCCTTCGACATCATCGCCGAAGAACTCCACACCCTCACCACCCCCGACGAAGCCGTCTTCTACACCTCAGGCCGCACCAGCAACGAAGCCGCCTTCCTCTACCAGCTCTTCGCCCGCGAGTTCGGCACCAACAACCTCCCCGACTGCTCCAACATGTGCCATGAGTCCTCCGGCTCCGCACTCACCGACACCATCGGCGTCGGCAAGGGCAGCGTCCTCCTCGACGACCTCCACCAGGCCGACCTCATCATCGTCGCCGGCCAGAACCCCGGCACCAACCACCCCCGCATGCTCAGCGCCCTCGAGCGGGCCAAGTCCCGCGGCGCGAAGATCATCACCATCAACCCCCTGCCCGAAGCGGGCATGGAGCGATTCAAGAACCCACAGAACGCCCGCGGACTCGTCGGCGGCGGCACCCCTCTCACCGACCTCTTCCTCCAGATCCGCCTCGGCGGCGACCACGCCCTTTTCCGCCTCCTCAACCGGCTCATCCTGGAGACCGAAGGCGCCACCGACACCGAATTCATCGCCCGGCACACCCATGGCTTCGAGGAGTTCGAGCGCACCGCCCGCACCGCCGACTGGGCCGAGACCCTGCACGCCACCGGCCTCACCCGCGAGGAAGTCCACCGGGCCCTGCGCATGACCCTCGACTCCAAGCGCACCATCGTCTGCTGGGCCATGGGCCTCACTCAGCACAAACACGCCGTCGACACCATCAAGGAAGTCGTCAACTTCCTCCTCCTGCGCGGCAACATCGGCCGCCCCGGCGCCGGCGTCTGCCCCGTACGCGGCCACAGCAACGTGCAGGGCGACCGCACCATGGGCATCTTCGAACGCCCCACCCCCGCCTTCCTCGACGCCCTGGAAAAGGAATTCGGCTTCCCCCCGCCCCGCGCCCACGGCCTCGACGTCGTCCGCGCCATCCGGGCCCTGCGCGACGGACAGGCCAAGGTCTTCTTCGCCATGGGCGGCAACTTCGTCTCCGCCACCCCCGACACCGACGTCACCGAAGCCGCCGTCCGCCGCGCCCGGCTCACCGTCCATGTCTCCACCAAGCTCAACCGCTCCCACGTGGTCACCGGCGCACGCGCCCTCATCCTCCCCACCCTCGGCCGCACCGAAGCCGACCGGCAGGCCGGCGGCGACCAATTCGTCACCGTCGAGGACTCCATGGGCATGGTCCACGCATCCCGCGGACGCCTCCGGCCCGCGAGCCCCCACCTCCTCTCCGAAACCGCCATCGTCTGCCGCCTCGCCCGCCATGTCCTCGGTCCCACCAGCACCACCCCCTGGGAGCACTTCGAAAACGACTACGCGACGATCCGCGACCGCATCGCCCGCGTCATCCCCGGCTTCGAGGACTTCAACAACCGCGTGGCCCTTCCCCGAGCTCTCGGCTCCGCTCGAGCAGGGGAGACCCCAATCGGAGGCTTCACGCTCCCCCACGCCCCCCGCGACCAACGCCGCTTCCCCACCACCACCGGCAAGGCCAACTTCACCGCCTCCACCGTCGATTACCCCCGAGTGCCCGAAGGCCGGCTGCTCCTGCAGACCCTCCGCTCCCACGACCAGTACAACACCACCATCTACGGCCTCGACGACCGCTACCGAGGCATCAAGAACGGCCGCCGCGTCATCCTCGTCAACCCCGACGACGCCCGCGCCCTGAACCTCGCCGACGGCTCCTACGCCGACCTCATCAGCGAATGGACCGACGGCACCCAGCGCCGCGCACCCGGCTTCCGCATCGTCCACTACCCCACCGCACGCGGCTGCGCCGCCGCCTACTACCCGGAGACCAACGTCCTGGTCCCCCTCGACCACACCGCCGACACCAGCAACACCCCGGCCAGCAAATCCCTGATCATCAGGGTCCAGCCTGCCACCGACCCCGCCCCTGCCCCCCAACCGGCGACCTGATAGGACGATCCCAACCGTTAACACACGCACCAACAGAGACAGGGAGCCGAGATCCATGGGCGAGCAGACCAGGACCATCTTCCCGCAAGAGATCATCGACGCCTGGGCCGACAGCGGTCTCGACCTCCCTTCCCTCTTCCCCCTCTTCTCCGCCGGACACCTCGGAGCACGCATGGGCGTGCACATCGTCGAGGCATCCCCCGAGCGCGTCACCGGCACCATGCCCGTCGAGGGCAACACCCAGCCCTACGGTCTCCTGCACGGCGGCGCATCCGCCGTACTGGCCGAAACCCTCGGCTCCATCGGCGCCATGCTGCACGGCGGCCCCGGCCACATCGCCGTCGGCGTCGACCTCAACTGCACCCACCACCGCGGCGTACGCTCCGGCCTCGTCACCGGCACCGCCACCCCCGTGCACCGCGGCCGCACCACCGCCACCTACGAAATCGTCATCACCGACGAACAGAACAAGCGCGTCTGCTCCGCCCGCCTCACCTGCCTCATCCGCGAGAACGCCCCCGCCGCCTGAGCGGAGCCGCCCCACCACTTCCCTCACCCACCGGCCCGTCCTAACGTTCCGTCATGAGGGCCACATCCGCGACCCAACGGCGCCAACTCACCGCCATACCCGCACTGTTGATCACCACAGCAATCACCCTCACCGGCTGCGGCACCCCCGCAGCCGGCCACCACAGCGAACCCACACCTCCCTCACCCATCAACATCTGCACCAGCCTCATCAGTTACTGGGCCGAACAAACCCTCACCCACGGCAAGTGGGCCGGGCTCGACTGGGCCCAGAAGGGCCTCTCCAGCGCCCAGTTCCGCATTCACGAAGACATCGTCCGCGCCGCGGACATCGAACAGCAACGCCATGGCACCGATGCCGCACGGAAGTTGATTCATCGTCAAGCGCGCCAACGCTGTGCGGCCGCCGACGGCGCCACCTGCTGCGCAGAGCACGCACCCACACCTAGCACACCACCCGCAACACGAGCCCCATAAGCGTGATCGGCGTCATAACAAGACAGTCACAGCATGGCCGCCACCTCTGCCCCGCCTCGTCGCACACCCCCTAGAGTCACGGCCAATCACCGCTCCCGCCGGGCAGTTCGCACATCCGCACAGAAGCACCTCAACCCTGCCCGGCGAGCGATGCGGCGCCTCACCACGGCCGCCGCGACAGGGAAAGGACTCACCGTGCGACACCGTTCCTTGCTCATCCTCACCACCGCGATCACCACCGGAGCTCTCGCCTTAACCGCCTGCGGATCACGCGACGACAAGGGGGGTGGCGATGGTGACGGAGGCAAGAAGACCACCGTGGTGATCGGTGTCGACGCCCCGCTCACCGGCGGCCTCTCCGCCATGGGTCATGGCATCAAGAACTCCGTCGATCTGGCCGCCCGCACCGCCAACAAGAACAACGAGGTCAAGGGCGTCACCTTCAAGGTGCAAGCCCTCGACGACCAGGCCGTCCCCGGCACCGGCCAGCAGAACGCCGCCAAGTTCGCCGCCGACAAGTCCGTGGCCGGCGTCGTCGGGCCGCTCAACTCCGGTGTCGCCCAGTCCATGCAGGGCGTCTTCGACAAGGCGGGACTCACCCAGATCTCCCCCGCCAACACCAACCCTGCTCTCAGCCAGGGCGACAAGTGGGCCTCGGGCGAGAAGAAACGCCCCTTCAAGACCTACTTCCGCACCGCCACCACCGACATCATCCAGGGCAAGTTCGCCGCCCAGTACCTCTACAACGACGGCAAGAAGCGGAAGGTCTTCGTCGTCGACGACCGGCTGGCCTATGGGGCCGGCCTCGCCACCATCTTCACCCAGGAGTTCAAGCGGCTGGGCGGACAGGTCGTCGGCACCGACCATGTGACCGAGAAGGAAACCGACTTCTCCGCCACCGCGAACAAGATCAAGAACTCCGGCGCCGACTCCGTCTACTACGGCGGTCAATACCCCGAAGGCGGCCTGCTCTCCGGCCAGACCAAGAAGGCCGGAGCCCACATCCCCGAGATGGGCGGCGACGGCATCTACGACCCCGGCTTCATCTCCGGCGCCGGCAAGGAGAACGACGGCGACATCGCCACCTCCGTCGGCTACCCCGTCGAACAGCTCGACTCGGCCAAGAACTTCATCCAGAACTACAAGGACGCGGGATACTCGGATCCCTACGCCGCCTACGGCGGCTACTCCTACGACGCGGGCTGGGCCATCGTCCAGTCCGTCAAAAAGGCCGTCGAGGACAACAACGGCAAGGTCCCCGACGATCTGCGCGCAAAGGTCCTCGACGCCATGAGCAAGGTCTCCTTCGACGGCGTCACCGGCAAGACCTCCTTCGACGAGTACGGCGACACCACCAACAAACAGCTGACCGTCTACCAAGTGGTCAACCACCAATGGAAGGCCGTCAAGACCGCCACCTTCAAGGACTGAGCCCCACCACCGCGCAACCGTCGACACGCCGCGCGAGGACGTACACCCACGCCCTCGCGCGGCGCCACATCCGACACCCCTCGGAGGCCCGCGGTGCACGAGCTGCCGCAAACGCTGGTCAGTGGACTCGCCCTGGGGGCCCTCTACGGCCTCGTCGCCATCGGTTACACCATGGTCTACGGCATCGTCCAGCTCATCAACTTCGCCCATGGCGAGATCGTCATGGTCGGCGCCTTCGGCGCCCTCACCATTCACCTCTGGCTCCCCGACGCCCCCCTCGGCGCCGTCCTGCCCCTGATGCTCATCGGCGGTGTGATCGCCTCGGTCGCCGTCGCCACCGCCGCCGAACGCTTCGCCTACCGCCCCCTGCGCACCGCGCCCCGACTGGCCCCGCTCATCACCGCCATCGGCCTGTCCATCGCCCTCCAGCAGATCGTCTGGTCCTTCTACCCCAAGGCCAAGACACCCCGCGACTTCCCCCGGTTCAAGGGCAATGCCTTCGAACTCGCCTCCAACGTCCATGTCCAGCGCGGCGACCTCTTCGTCCTCGTCGCCGCCCCACTGTGCATGATCACCCTCGGCTTCTTCGTCGCCAGGAGCCGCACCGGCCGCGCCATGCAGGCCACCGCACAGGACCCCGACACCGCACGCCTGATGGGCATCAACACCGACCGCATCATCGTCCTGGCCTTCGCCATCGGCGGCGCCTTCGCCGCCGTCGCCGCCGTCGCCCAGGGACTGCGCATCGGACGAATCGACTTCGCCATGGGCTTCATCCTCGGTCTCAAGGCATTCACCGCCGCCGTCCTCGGCGGCATCGGCAACATCCACGGAGCCATGCTCGGCGGAGTGGTCCTCGGCATCGCCGAGTCCGCCGCCTCCACCTACATCCAGGACATACCCGGCATGCAACAACTCGGCGGCGGCGGCTGGAAAGACGTCTGGGCCTTCGTCCTGCTCATCGTCGTCCTACTCGTCAGGCCACAAGGCCTGCTCGGCGAACGCGTCGCGGATCGGGCGTGAGACCCATGACCCTACAGAACACCGCACAGGACTCCACCGCGCAGAACACCATCGAGACCACCCCCGTCATCCCCCTCCCCCTCAACGTCGCCCGCATCCTCACCACCGCCGGCGCCGCGCTCACCACCGTCTCCACCTTCACCGCCTGGACCTGGACCGACAGTTTCCCCGGCAACCTCACCATCAACGGCTACCCGGGCGGCCTCCAACTCCTCACCCTCACCGGCGCACTCCTCACCCTGATCCACACCCTCGCCGCCTGGGGAACCCCCGGCCTCCGCTGGCTCAACCCCGCCGGCGGCCACAACGCCACCACCTACCTCGCCGCCGGAACCTTCGCCACCACCTGGTACACCATCATCGCCATCGCCGTACAACTCAACGGCCTGGTCAACCTCGAACCCGGCGGCTACTTCGCCGCCATCACCGCCCTCCTCACCCTCCTCAGCGCCCTCTCCCTCCCCATCGACCGTCGCACCGCCGCCTCCTACCCCGACCACGGCCTCTACGCCACCCCCCTACTGGGCCCGGCCCTGCGCGGCACCCTGCGCACCGTACGCCCGGGCCGCACAACCCGACGGCTGCCCCCCACCCGACCACTGCCCGCCTGGGCCGAAATCCTCATCATCGCAGCCTCGTTCGGCCTCGCCCTCTATGTCCTTACCTACGGCATCGGCACCTCCTACGGAGAGCTCTTCACCGGCTTCCTCTTCCTCACCGGCTTCACCACCGCCGCACTCTTCAAAGCCGGGCTCTTCGACCGCCTCTCCACCCTCACCACCAAACACCGCAACATCACCGTCACCGCGGCCTTTATCGCCGCCGCGCTCTTCCCCCTCACCCAGGACACCGACGAATACACCCTCATCGTCGTCAACATCCTGATCTTCTCCACCGTCGCCCTCGGCCTCAATGTCGTCGTCGGCCTCGCCGGACTCCTGGACCTCGGATATGTCGCCTTCCTCGGCGTCGGCGCCTACACCGCCGCCCTGGTCTCCGGCTCCACCGCCTCCACCCTGCACATCCACTTCCCCTTCTGGGCCGCCGTCCTCACCGGCGCCGCCGCCTCCCTGGTCTTCGGCGTCGTCATCGGCGCCCCCACCCTGCGACTGCGCGGCGACTACCTCGCCATCGTCACCCTCGGCTTCGGCGAGATCTTCCGCATCACCGTCGGCAACCTCAACGGCGAATCCGGACCCTCACTCACCAACGGCCCCAACGGCATCCCCAACATCCCCGACCTCGAACTCTTCGGCTACAACTTCGGAGAAAAACACTCCCTCGGCGGCCTCACCCTCAACCCCTTCGCCAACTACTACCTCCTGATGCTGCTGTTCACCATCATCGTCGTACTCGTCTTCAGCCGCGCCGGCAACTCCCGCATCGGCCGCGCCTGGATAGCCATCCGCGAGGACGAAACAGCAGCCACCGCCATGGGCATCAACGGCTTCCGCCTCAAACTCCTCGCCTTCGCCCTCGGCGCCACCCTCGCCGGCCTCGCCGGCACCGTACAAGCCCACGTCGCCTACACCGCCGTGCCCGAACAGTACGTCTTCGCCGGACCCGTACCCCCCAACTCCGCCTTCCTGCTCGCCGCCGTCATCCTCGGCGGCATGGGCACCATCACCGGACCACTGCTCGGCGCCGCCCTGCTCTACCTCATCCCCGCCAAACTCCAATTCCTCCAGGACTACCAACTCCTGGCCTTCGGCGCCGCACTCATCCTCCTGATGCGCTTCCGCCCCGAAGGAATCATCCCCAACCGCCGCCGCCAACTCGAATTCCACGACCCCACCACGGCCACCAGGGCGGAGGCCTGAACCCATGACGACCACCGCCACACCCCTGCTCACGGCAACCGGCGTCACCATGCGCTTCGGCGGCCTCACCGCCGTACGAGCCGTCGACCTCACCGTCGCCCCAGGCCAAATCGTCGGCCTCATCGGCCCCAACGGCGCCGGAAAAACCACCTTCTTCAACTGCCTCACCGGGCTCTACGTACCCACCGAAGGCACCGTCACCTACCAAGGCAACATCCTTCCCCCCAAACCCCACCTCGTCACCCAAGCAGGCATCGCCCGCACCTTCCAGAACATCCGCCTCTTCGCCAATATGACCGTCCTCGAAAACATCCTCGTCGGCCGCCACACCCGCACCAAAGAAGGCCTCCTCTCCGCCCTCCTGCGCACCCCCGCCTTCCACCGCGCCGAAACAGCCTCCACCCAACGCGCCAAAGAACTCCTGGAGTTCACCGGACTCACCACCAAGGCCGACCACCTCGCCCGCAACCTCCCCTACGGCGAACAACGCAAGCTCGAAATCGCCCGCGCCCTCGCCAGCGACCCCGGCCTGCTGCTCCTCGACGAACCCACCGCCGGAATGAACCCCCAGGAGACCCGCGCCACCGAGGAACTGGTCTCCGCCATCCGCGACCAGGGCACCGCCGTCCTGGTCATCGAGCACGACATGCGCTTTATCTTCAACCTCTGCGACCATGTCGCCGTACTCGTCCAGGGCGAAAAACTCGTCGAGGGCACCTCCGAGGTGGTCCAGCGCGACGAACGCGTCATCGCCGCCTACCTCGGCACCCCCTTCGAAGGCGCACCCGGCCAGGAGGAAGTCGCCGAAGTCGAAGCAGCCGAAGCCCACTCGGAGGGGGACGAGACCCGATGACCGCCCTGCTCGAGGTCGACAACCTCCGCATCGCCTACGGCAAGATCGAAGCCGTCAAAGGCATCAGCTTCACCGTGGAAACCGGCCAAATCGTCACCCTCATCGGCACCAACGGCGCCGGAAAAACCACCACCCTCCGCACCCTCTCCGGCCTCCTCACCCCCCTGGCCGGCACCATCCGCTTCAACGGCCAACCCCTCACCGGCATCCCCGCCCACCGCATCGTCGCCCTCGGCCTCGCCCACTCCCCCGAAGGCCGCCACATCTTCCCCCGCCTCACCATCGCCGAAAACCTCCAGCTCGGCGCCTTCCTCCGCAAGGACTCGGCGGGCATCACCCAGGACATGCAGCGCGCCTATGACCTCTTCCCCATCCTCGGCGAACGAGCAAAGCAGGCGGCCGGCACCCTCTCCGGAGGCGAACAGCAGATGCTGGCCATGGGCCGCGCCCTGATGTCCCGCCCCAAACTCCTGATGCTCGACGAGCCCTCCATGGGCCTCTCCCCGATCATGATGCAGAAGATCATGGCCACCATCACCGAGCTGAAGGCCTCCGGCACCACGATCCTGCTGGTCGAGCAGAACGCCCAGGCGGCGCTGACCCTCGCCGACCGGGGGCACGTCATGGAGACCGGACGCATCGTGCTGTCCGGTACGGGCGCGGAACTACTGCACGACGAGTCGGTGCGCAAGGCATACCTCGGCGAGGACTGAACGCGAACGGGGCCCGTGCCACCGTCGGCACGGGCCCCGTCCACCAGGCCACCGCTACTGCTGTTCCTTGGCCGACTTCTTCTCCCGCGCGTCCTCGATGACCGCCTCGGCCACCTGCTGCATGGACAGCCGGCGGTCCATCGACGTCTTCTGGATCCAGCGGAACGCGGCGGGCTCGGTCAGCCCGTACTGCGTCTGCAGAATGCTCTTCGCCCGGTCCACCAGCTTGCGCGTCTCCAGCCGCTGGGAAAGGTCGGCGACCTCCTGCTCCAGCGCCTTCAGCTCGGTGAAACGGGAGACGGCCATCTCGATCGCGGGCACCACATCGCTCTTGCTGAACGGCTTCACCAGGTACGCCATCGCACCGGCGTCGCGGGCCCGCTCGACCAGCTCGCGCTGGGAGAAGGCAGTGAGCATCAGGACGGGGGCGATGGAATCGGCGGCGATCCGCTCGGCGGCGGAGATGCCGTCCAGGATCGGCATCTTCACATCCAGGATCACCAGGTCCGGCCGGTGCTCACGGGCCAGCGCGACCGCCGTCTCGCCATCGCCCGCCTCGCCCACGACGGTGTAGCCCTCTTCTTCGAGCATCTCCTTGAGGTCAAGGCGGATCAGCGCCTCGTCCTCGGCGATCACTACGCGGGTGGTGTGCGGAGGGGTGTGCGCCTGCTCGTCGTCGACGGGCGGCTGGGGCTCGGGCTCGGCGGCGGTCACGGGGCTCCTTGGTCCAGGGCAGGGTTCTGCTGCATGAGCCTACCTAGGTCATGTAGCTTTGACTCACGACCTAACTACGCTAACCTTGGTTTCGTAGGCAAGCCCTGGTAGTCCAATGGCAGAGACGATACTCTCAAACAGTATTCAGTGTGGGTTCGAATCCCACCCAGGGCACTCTACCTTCGATTCAAAGGGTCGCCGGTAGCCAGTGATCTTCACTCGCCACGGTGAACAATTCTTCGATGCGTCCTGCGGCTGCAGATTTTCAGCCAGGCTCGCAGCCATGTACGATCTTGAGACGCGCACCCGCGCGATATCCCTGATGCGGGGCGGCGTACCCAACAACACAGTTGCCAGCCAGCTCGGCATCCCGCTGGGAACGATCAGCTGGTGGCGGTTCGAAGACCGAAGGCGCCGAGGCGAAGTCTTCAAGCATCCCACCGACTGCCCCAGGTGCACGGGCCGAGAATTCGATCACGAGGCGTATGCCTATCTCCTCGGCTTGTATCTGGGCGACGGCCACATCATCTCCAAGCCGAAGCAGCATCACTTGTCCATCTACTGCGGCGACGTCTGGCCTGGTCTGATCGACGCCGCCGAGGCAGCCATCCGCAAGGTCATGCCACAGCCCAGCGTGAGACGGCGCCAACAGAGAGGCTGCACCGAGGTGAAGTCTCATACGCAGCACTGGACTTGCATGTTTCCTCAGCACGGCCCCGGCAAGAAGCATGACCGACGCATCGCCCTTGAGTCCTGGCAACAGCAGATCGTGGACGCACACCCATGGGAGTTCCTACGGGGGCTCGTCCATTCCGACGGCTGTCGGATCATCAACTGGACCACCAAGATGGTGGGCGGGGTACGCAAACGCTACGAGTACCCGAGGTACATGTTCGCCAACAAGTCGGACGACATCCGGAAGCTCTACACAGCCACACTCACCAAGGTGGGTGTCGAATGGAGCGTGCTGGCCCGCGGCAGTGACCCCTTCAACGTCTCCGTAGCCCGTCGCGCCTCAGTAGCCCTCATGGACGCCCACATCGGCCCGAAGTACTGACCCTCACCCCCGAGGCGCGTCGTCCTCTCCAACATGGTGCACCCGCACCAGATTCGTGGAACCCGGCGTCCCCGGGGGCGACCCGGCCGTGATGATGACCATGTCTCCCTTCCGGCACCGCCCGATCCTCAGCAAATACTCGTCCACCTGCTCGACCATCTCATCGGTCGTCTGCACCATCGGCCCGAGGAATGTCTCAACTCCCCACGTCAAGTTGAGCATTGCCCGGGTCCCCGGCTCCGGCGTGAAAGCCAGCAGCGGGATCGGCGAACGATAGCGCGACAACCTCCGTACCGTGTCACCGGATTGAGTGAAGGCGACCAGGAACTTCGCCCCCAGGAAGTCACCCATCTCGGCGGCGGCGCGCGCCACCGCGCCGCCCTGGGTGCGGGGCTTGCTGCGTTCGGTCAGTGGGGGGAGACCCTTGGCCAGGACGTCCTCCTCGGCCGCCATCACAATGCGGCCCATCGTCCTGACCGTCTCGACCGGGTACTTACCGATGCTGGTCTCGCCCGAGAGCATCACGGCATCCGTGCCGTCGATGACGGCATTGGCGACGTCGGATGCCTCCGCGCGCGTCGGGCGGGAGGCGTCGATCATCGAGTCCAGCATCTGCGTGGCGACAATGACCGGCTTCGCATTGCGCTTTGCCAGCTTGATGGCGCGCTTCTGCACGATCGGGACCGTTTCCAGGGGCATTTCGACGCCGAGATCGCCTCGCGCGACCATGATGCCGTCGAAGGCCAGGATGATCTCGTCGAGGTTCTTGACCGCCTGTGGCTTTTCGATCTTGGCGATGACGGGCAGCCGATGGCCCTCCTCGTCCATCACCCGGTGGACATCGTCGATGTCCTGCGCGGTGCGGACGAACGACAGGGCGACGATATCGGCGCCGATGCGCAGCGCCCAGCGCAGGTCTTCGACGTCCTTCGTGGAGAGCGCGGGGACGGAGACGGCGACGCCGGGGAGGTTGAGGCCCTTGTTGTCGGAGACCATGCCGCCTTCGATGACGATGGTCTTGACGCGGGGGCCGTGGACCTCGGTGACCTCGAGGCAGACGCGGCCGTCGTCGACGAGGATGCGTTCGCCTTTGCCGACGTCGGCGGCGAGGCCGTCATAGGTGGTGCCGCAGCTGTGGCGGTCGCCCAGTACGTCTTCGACGGTGATGGTGAACTCGTCGCCGCGTTCAAGGAGTACGGGGCCTTCCTGGAAGCGGCCCAGGCGGATCTTCGGGCCTTGAAGGTCGGCGAGGATTCCCACGCTGCGGCCGGTTTCCTCTGCCGCCTTCCGCACCCGCTGGTATCGCGCCTCGTGGTCGGCGTAGGTGCCGTGGCTGAGGTTGAATCGGGCGACGTCCATGCCGGCTTCGACGAGTGCCTTGATCTGCTCGTACGAGTCGGTGGCGGGCCCCAGGGTGCAGACGATTTTTGCTCGGCGCATGGCATGACCTTATGGGCTACTGCCGGGTAGCGGATTGGTGGACTGCTACCGCCCAACGTCCTTTGGGTAAAAGCTTGTTGACAACTAGTGAAACGTGCGCGGGGGTGCTCCGATGAGCGGCCGGAGCGCCCCCGATGGCGCCCGGCTCAGAGTTCCGGTCGGGTTATCGTCAGACGCGCATTGACGTGGGCGTAGACGGTCTGCCGCTGTGGTTCGAGGTCCAGTGCGGGGACGCCGGCGCCGCCTCCTGCATAGCCGGCCAAGCGTGGCATGCCGCCGCCCGCCGCCATGGCGACCGGGCCGGGGTGGTCGGCCTCGAGGTCGGCGAGTTCGAGGAGGGCGACGAGTTGGGCGCCCAGCGCCTGGGCGTATTCGCGGGCCCGTTGTACGGCGTCGTGTACTGCTTGCCGGCGGGCCTCGCCGTGTACGGGCGAGTCGGGGCGCAGGCCCCACCAGGGGCCGTCGACTCGGGTGAGTTCGAGGTCGGCGAGTCGGGTGGTGAGTTCGCCGAGCACGGTGAAGTCGGAGATGGTGGCGGTGATGTGGACATGGCCGCGGTAGGAGCGGATGCGTTCGTGGCGGCCCTTGTCATTGAGTTGGGGGGTGATGGTGAATGCTCCGGTTTCCAGCTTTTCGACGGCCTCGCCATGGGACTTGATGAGGTCGAGTACCTGGCTGTTGCGGCGGGTGAGGTCGTCGAGGGCCTTGCGGCGGTCGGTGCCACGGGTGCTGATGGTGACATCGAGGTGGGCGATCTCGGGGTCCACTTCCAGGCGGGCTTCGCCGAGTACGGCGAGGCGCGGTGCGTCGGGGGTGCCATAGGGCAGGGGTTGCTGCTCGGTTGACGTCATGGTGCAAGCCTCTCAGCAGTCATCGGATCGCAACCTTGGAAGGGTGTTGCGGGAGTGGTGGTCGCGGTCAGAATCTACGCGCGTTGTACCGGAGTTGACATTGTTGACGTTGTAGACGTAGCAGAGGATGGACCACTGATGCCGCTCAACCGTAGGAAGTTTCTGGGGCGTACGGCCGCGACGGGCGCCGGGGTGGCGCTCTCGGGCGCGGTGGGTGCCGGGCCGGCGGTGGCGTCGGCCGACCGTCGACGGCATAGGCGTCGGTACTCGTTCACCGTCATGGGCACCACCGACCTCCATGGCAATGTGTTCGACTGGGACTATTTCACCGATGCCAAGTTCGAGGACAAGGCGCACAATGCCGTGGGTCTGGCGAAGGTTTCCACACTGGTGAACCGGGTGCGCGCCGAGAAGGGCCGGCGCAACACGCTGCTCATCGATGCCGGTGACACGATTCAGGGCACGCAATTGGCGTACTACTACGCCCGGGTGGAGCCGATCACGGGTGCGCATGGTCCGGTGCATCCGATGGCGAAGGCGATGAATGCCATGGGCTATGACGCGGCGGCGCTGGGCAATCATGAGTTCAATTATGGAATTCCGGTGCTGCGGAAGTTCGAGCAGCAGTGTCATTTCCCGTTGCTCGGCGCCAATGCGCTGGATGCGAAGACGCTTCGCCCGGCGTTCCGTCCGTATGTCATCAGGCGGGTGCGGACTCCGCATGGTCGTGATGTGCGGGTGGCGGTGCTGGGGTTGACGAATCCGGGGATCGCGATCTGGGACAAGGCGAACGTGCAGGGGAGGATGGTTTTTCCGGGGCTTGTGGAGCAGGCGGCGAAGTGGGTGCCGAAGCTGCGGTCGATGGGTGCGGATGTGGTGATTGTGGCGGCGCATTCGGGGACGAGTGGTACGTCTTCCTATGGTGATGCGGTGCCGTATGTGGAAAATGCGGCGGCGTTGGTGGCGGAGCAGGTTCCCGGGATCGATGCGATTCTGGTCGGCCATGCCCATGTGGAGATTCCTGAGTACCGGGTGACGAACAAGAAGTCGGGTAGGCCGGTGGTGTTGTCCGAGCCGTTGAAGTGGGGGCAGCGGCTGACGCTGTTCGACTTCGATCTGGTGTGGGGCCGGGGCTGTTGGCAGGTCGAGTCGGTTTCGGCGAAGGTGTTGAACTCGAATACGGTCGCCGAGGATGGCCGGATCGCTCAGCTGGTGCACGGTCAGCATCGGAGGGTGGTGGCTTATGTCAATGAGCGGATCGGTGCTTCGACGGCGGCGATGAGTGCGGCGGAGGCTCCGTACAAGGACACCCCGATCATCGATTTCATCAACCATGTGCAGGCCCGGACGGTGAAGGCCGCGCTGGCGGGTACGGAGTGGGCGTCGTTGCCGGTGTTGTCGCAGGCGTCGTGTTTTTCCCGCACGGCGGCGATTCCGGCCGGTGCGGTGTCGTTGCGTCAGGTGGCGGGGCTCTATCCGTTTGAGAACACGCTGGAGGCACGCCTGCTGACCGGGGCGCAGTTGCGGGAGTATCTGGAGTTTTCGGCTCGGTATTATGTGCGGACGCCTGCGGGTGGTCCGGTGGATCCGGCGAAGCTGACGAATTCCGAGGGTATTCCGGATTACAACTATGACGCGGTGAGTGGCCTTTCGTATGAGATCGATGTCGCGCGGGCGGTGGGGTCGCGGATCGCGCGGTTGTCTTTTGATGGGAAGCCGCTCGATGATTCGGCGCGGTTTGTGCTGGCCGTGAACAACTATCGGGCCAGTGGTGGTGGGAATTTTCCGCATGTGGTGCGGGCGAAGCAGGTGTGGGCGAATTCGGAGGAGATCCGCAACACGATCATCGGCTGGGTGAAGGCGGAGCGGACGATTGATGTGGGGCGGTTTGCGTCAGTGGACTGGAAGTTGACGCGGGATGGCGTTCCGCTGTTCTGAGTGAGAGGTGCCCGAGAGGGTGGTGGTGTTGGTGTGGGGCCGTGGCAAGGGTCGCGGCTCCAGACCGAAGGTGGTGAAGGCGGTGCGGTGAGGCAGGGCGTAGTGGGTGGTTCCGGTGATGTTGTTGAGGATGGTGGCGCTGCGCCAGGCGGTGAGGCCCAATTCGGGGGTGCCGACGCCATGGGTATGGGTTTGGGCGTTCTGTACGTGGATGGCGCCCTTGACGAGGGGGTCGAGGACGAGGCGGTGGTGTTGGTCGATGCGGGGGCGGCCGGAGGAGTCGCGGCGGATGTAGGGGTCGAGGGCGGCGAGGAGGGTGTCGACGCGGCGTTCGCGGTAGCCGGTGGCGAGGATGACGGCGTCGGTGGTGAGGCGGGAGCGGGTGCCCTGTGGGGGGTGCTCGAGGTGGAGTTCGACGCGGGTGGTGCCGACGCGTCCGGCGGTGCGTACGAAGACTCCTGGGGTGAGGGTGGTGTCGGGCCAGTCTCCATGGAGGCTGCGGCGGTAGAGCTCTTCGTGGATGGCGGTGATGGTGTGGGGGTCGATGCCCTTGTGGAGTTGCCATTGCTGGGGCAGGAGTTGGTCGCGTACGGGTTCGGGGAGGGCGTGGAAGTAGTGGGTGTAGTCGGGGGTGAAGTGTTCGAGGCCGAGCCTGCTGCGTTCCATGGGGGCGAAGGCGGGGGTGCGGGCGAGCCAGTGGAGTTTTTCGCGGCCGGTGGGGCGGTGGCGCAGCAGGTCGAGGAAGATTTCGGCGCCCGATTGTCCGGAGCCGATGACGGTGATGTGGTCGGTGTTCAGGAGTTGGTCGCGGTGGTCGAGGTAGTCGGCGGAGTGGATGACGGGGACGCCGGGGGCTTCGGCGAGGGGGCGCAGGGGTTCGGGGATGTGGGGGGTGGTGCCGACGCCCAGGACGAGGTTGCGGGCGTAGGCGCGGCCGAGGGCTTCGGCTTCGCCGTCGGGGTCGAGTTGGGTGTAGTCGATTTCGAAGAGGATGCGTTCGGGGTTCCAGCGGATGGCGTCGATGTGGTGGCCGAAGTGGAGTCCGGTGAGGTGTTGGCTGACCCAGCGGCAGTAGGCGTCGTATTCGGCGCGTTGGATGTGGAAGCGCTGGGCGAAGTAGAAGGGGTAGAGGCGTTCGCGGGCCTTGAGGTAGTTGAGGAAGGTCCAGGGGCTGGTGGGGTCGGCGAGGGTGACGAGGTCGGCGAGGAAGGGGTCTTGGAGGGTGGTGCCGTTGATCAGGAGGCCGGGGTGCCAGTGGAAGGTGTGGTTTTCGTCGTAGAAGGCGGTGTGGAGGTCGGTGAGGGGGTGGGCGAGGGCGGCGAGAGAGAGGTTGAAGGGGCCGATGCCGATGCCTGCGAGGTCGAGGGGGCGGTCAGGGGCGTTGTTGGGGTTGGTGGGGGTGGGAGGGTTGGTCATGCGGTGGTGTGACCTTCCACTGGATTCGAATACGAGTTCGAGATGGTTGGCGTACCGCCTCACCGGAGAAGCCCCGGAGGGCATCCCCGGGGATTTCCGGCGTGCCGGATGCGTGCTCCGGCGTGACGGCCGACTCAAGCTACCGGCTGTACGCGATCAGTGACGCCTTGTGGAGAACGGTTCGCTCAATGGTGGTACTGCCCTGTGATGAGAGGCAGTTGAGCCCGCCGGGGAGGGCGTGCCGGGGCATTGGCGGGGTGCGCGGCGGAGCCGGGGGGCGGCTTCGACTACCCTGCACCCCATGGCCATGATGAATCTCGCTCTCGACATCGGACCGCTCAAGCCCGATCTCGCCCCGCTGGTGCTGGGGCTCGTCCTCTTCTTCATCGTTTTCCTGGTGATCGCGAAGGGCATCCTCCCCCGGCTCAACAAGGTCCTCGCCGAGCGCGAGCAGGCCACCGAGGGCCGCATCGGAGAGGCGGAGGAGACGCGCGCGGAGGCGGAGCGGGTCCACGCCGAGTACCAGGAGCTGCTGGCCGAGGCGCGGCACGAGGCGGCCCGGCTGCGGCAGGAGTCGGTGGAGCAGGGCAATGCGATCATCGCGGAGCTGCGGGCCGAGGGTCAGCGGCAGCGTGAGGAGATCATCTCGGCGGGCCATGCGGTGATCGACGCCGAGCGTGCGGTTGCCGAGGCCGAGCTGCGGGACCAGGTCGGGGCGCTGGCCACGGAGCTGGGCGGCCGGATCGTCGGTGAGTCGGTCGAGGAGCAGGTGCGGCAGAGCGGGGTCGTCGACCGCTTCCTCGAGGAGCTGCGGACGGCGCAGCCGTCGGACGCGGTGGAGGACAAGCGCGGCTGACCCGCGGCAGAGCTTTGGGCCTGGGCGCCCGCTCCCTTCCGGGGGCGGGCGCCCTTCTCCTTTTTCCGGCTGCCCGGTTCTCGGCTGCCCGGCCGGTCGTCGTGTCAGCCGGTCGTCCTGGCGCGGGTGATCGAGGTGCGGATGGTCAGGGCGCGGCGCAGGTCGTCGAGGCGGTCGGTGAGCTGGCGGCGCAGGGCGGGGAGGAGGTCGGTGTCGCGGAGGCAGGCCTCGCCGAGGTCGAGGGTGCGTTCCTCGATGAGGTGGCGGGGGAATCCATGGTTGCCGACGGCGGTGGCGATGGTGTAGCCCCGGCGGGCGGCGAGGGCGGTGGCGTCGGGGAAGTAGCGGTCGCGGTAGGGGCGTACCAGGTCGAGCTGCTCGGGCTGCCAGAAGCCCTGGGCGGTGGCGTTGAAGAGGTAGTTGGAGAGGTCGTCGCCGCCGTACATGGCCTGCCAGGCGGTTTCCTTGGCGGCGGGGTCGGGGAGGGCGGCGCGGCAGCGGGCGGCGCCTTCCTGGCCGGTGGAGCTGGGGTCGCGGGCGAGTTCGGCGTCGATCTCGGCGGGGGTGGTGGCGCCGAGGACGGCGAGGCGGGTGAGGGCGCGCCAGCGGAGTTCGGGGTCGAGTGCGGGGCCGCCGGGGACGGTGTCGGTGTGCAGCCAGTGGTGGAGGGTGTCGGGGTCGGTGGTGCTGTCGATGAGGGTGCGTACGGCGGTGAGGCGCAGTCCGGCGTGGTCCTGGTTTCCCGCGGTGCGGTTCAGGAGTTCGGTGGCGAGGTCGGTGAGGATGGTCAGGGCGTGCGGTCGCTGGTCGGTGGGGGTGTAGTGGTCGGTGATTTCGGTGCGGGCGAAGGCCAGGACGCCTCTGGTGACGGCAGTGTCGGTTTCCTCGGGGAGGTGGCTGCGGACGGCGTCGAGGTAGGCGGCGGGGGCGAGTTCGCCGTCGCGGACCAGGTCGCGGGCGGTGTTCCAGGTGACGGCGCGGCTGAGGGGGTCGGGGAGGGCGGAGAGTGCCTGCAGGGCGGTGTTCCAGGAATGGGGGTCAAGGCGGGTCTTGGTGTAGGTGAGGTCGTGGTCGTTGAGCAGTAGGAGGTCGGGGCGGGTGCCGGTGAGGTGGAGGGTGTGGGTGGAGCCGTCGGCCGGGAGGTCGGTGGTGAGGAGTGGCCGGGGGGTGAGTGTTCCCTGGTCGGTGTGGTCGTAGAGGCCGATGGCGAGGTGGTGGGGGCGGGTGCCGTTGTGGTGGAGGTTGAGGCGCCAGCCGTCGTTCTCGGGGGCGAGGTGGGCGGTGATGGTGTCGACGCCGGTGGTGCGCAGCCATTGCCGGGCCCAGGTGTGGACGTCGCGGTCGGAGTTGCGGGCGAGGGAGTCGATGAAGTCGGCGAGGGTGGCGTTGGCGAAGCGGTGGCGGGCGAAGTGGTCGTTGATCCCGGCCAGGAAGTCCTTTTCACCGAGCCAGGCGACGAGTTGGCGTATGGCGCTGGCGCCCTTGGCGTAGGAGATGCCGTCGAAGTTGAGCATCGCGGTGGCGGTGTCCTGGACGGCTTCGGGCGTGGGGGCGACGGGGTGGGTGGTGGGGCGTTGGTCGGCGTCGTATCCCCAGGCCTTGCGGACGAAGGCGAATTCGGTCCAGGTGCCGGTGAACCGGGTGGTCTCGCCGAGGACCTGGTAGCCCATGTATTCGGCGAAGGCCTCGTTGAGCCAGATGTCGTCCCACCACTGGAAGGTGACGAGGTCGCCGAACCACATGTGCGCCATTTCATGGGCGATGACCATGCCGCGGGTCTGGCGTTCGGTTTCGGTGACGGCGGAGCGGTGGATGAATCGCTCGCTGAAGGTGACGAGTCCGGGGTTTTCCATGGCGCCGGCGTTGAACTCGGGGACGAATGCCTGGTCGTAGGAGTCGAACGGGTAGGGCTCGGCAAAGAGTTGGCGGTAGCGGTCGAAGCTGCGGCGGGTGATCTCGAAGATTTCGTCGGCGTCGGCGTCGAGGTGGGGGGCGAGGGAGCGTCGGCAGTGGAGGCCGAAGGGCAGGCCGGCGTGTTCGGTACGGATGGAGTGCCAGGGGCCGGCGGCGAAGTTGATGAGGTAGGTGCTGAGCGGTGGGGTGGTGGCGAAGTGCCAGCGGCTGTCCTCGGCTTGGGTGGCGATGCCGTTGCCGAGGACGGTCCATTCGGGCGGGGCGGTCACCGTGGCGGTGAAGGTGGCCTTGAGGTCGGGCTGGTCGAAGACGGCGAAGACGCGTTGCACGTCTTCCATGAAGAACTGGGTGTAGGCATAGGTTTCGCCGTCGGCCGGGTCGGTGAAGCGGTGCATGCCCTCGCCGGTGTGGGAGTAGCGCATGTCGGCTTCGATGCGCAGTTCATGCGGGCCGGCGGTGAGTCCGGCGAGGGGGAGGCGGTTGTCGTTGAGGGTGGTGGGGTCGAGGGGGTGGCCGTCGAGGGTGGCTTGGTGGAGGGTGGCGGGGCGGAGTTCGACGAAGGTGTCGGCCGTTTCGCGAGTGGTGAAGCGGATGAGGGTGATGGAGCCGAAGTGTGCGTCACCGCGGGTGAGATCGAGGTCGATGTCATAGCTGTGGACCTCGAGGAGCCGGGCTCGGGTCTGTGCTTCGTCGCGCGTCAGTACGGTCATGCGGATCATGCTGCCGCAACGCCTGTGACGCGGGCATAAAGGCCGTGGGGGCCCATGGGGACCCCACGGTGAGTTATTCGGCCCGGGCGATCGTCTCGTGGTGGCGGATGACCTCGGCGACGATGAAGTTGAGGAACTTCTCCGCGAAGGCCGGGTCGAGCTTGGCGTTTTCCGCCAGGGTGCGCAGCCGGGCGATCTGGCGTGCTTCGCGGGCCGGGTCGGCGGGGGGCATTTTGTGGGCGGCCTTGAGGTGGCCGACCTGCTGGGTGCATTTGAAGCGTTCGGCGAGCATGTGGATGACGGCCGCGTCGATGTTGTCGATGCTGTCGCGCAGCCGGGTGAGCTCGGCCTGCACGGCGGGGTCGGTGGGGCCGGTGTGGGTGCTGTCGTTCATGTTCCCCCAGCTTAGGGGGTGTCCGATGGGTCGGTGCGGGCCTTGCGCTGTTGGGTGCGGAGCATCGCACGGCGGAGCATTACCCGCGTACGGTCCGGGTACGGCGCGGTCCTGGCGTTCGCGGAAGCGGACGGGGGTGGTGATGGGGTGGGTACGTTCGTCGGGGCTGCGGAACCAGCCGTCGCCGGCGCTGATGACGACCGTCACATGGTGGCCGAGGGTGCGGGGACCGACCGTGGGGAGGAGACCGTGCTGGAGGCCGACGCCCAGGCGGACCAGGCCCAGCCGGTGGTGGACCGGGCCGGGGGTTGGCAACTGCTCGTCGAGGAGCGCATATGAGGTCGTCTTAGCTCGATGGTGTGATGGCCGGCTTCCGGGCTTGCGGTGCCCTGGGTCATCCGGGTTAGCGTGGCGGCGCGATCTGGGACGCCGGGTGCGGTGTCGGCGTGCGGGGCCCCTGCTCCACCGGAGCGATGGTTCAGGGCCTCCCCGTCGCCTCTGGCCGTATCCATATGGCCAGGTCGCGTAGGGAACCGGCCTCCCGGGACCGGACCACGCACAGGATGCGTGTCGCCGCCTCGGGGTCGAGTACGCCGGGGAACCAGTGCGCCCAAGACCGTTCGGGGCGTGCGGCTGACCGGGCTCACTCCTGCTCAGTCCGTAGGAACGGTGAGGTACCGCATCCAGGTGTGATACGTGTGCCCGCCTCCCGTCGGCCGGTTTCCGTCCAAGCAGCATCGATTTGTCCATGGCCCTCTCCCCCGCCAGAGGGCGAGGATGCGGCTGTGCATGATTTCACGGTGGGCGAGGAGAGCTTTTCGGCCGACGGGCGCCCGGTGCGGTTGCTGTCGGGGGCGGTGCACTACTTCCGGGTGCATGAGCGGCTGTGGGCGCACCGGTTGGGGATGTTGCGGGCGATGGGGCTCAACTGCGCGGAGACCTATGTCCCGTGGAACTGGCACGAGCCCGTGCGGGGCCGCCTGCGCGACCTGGCGGCACTGGGCCGCTTCCTGGACGCGGTGCGGGAGGCGGGGCTGTATGCGATCGTGCGCCCGGGTCCGTATGTCTGCGCGGAGTGGGAGAACGGGGGTCTGCCGCACTGGCTGACCGGTCCGCTGGGGGCCCGGGTGCGCACCCATGATGCGGATTATCTGCGGGCGGTGGACGGCTGGCTGGAGTCGGTGGCGGGCGAGGTGGTGGGGCGGCAGGCGGACCGGGGTGGCCCGGTGGTGCTGGTGCAGGTCGAGAACGAGTACGGCTCGTACGGCAGCGACCGGCGTTATCTGGGGCATCTCGTCGAGCGGCTGCGGGCGTTGGGGGTGACGGTGCCGCTGGTGACGTCCGACGGGCCGGAGGATCACCTGCTGTCGGGCGGTACGGTGCCGGGGGTGCTGGCGGCGGTCAACTTCGGCACGGGCGCCCGGGAGGCGTTCGAGGTGCTGCGGCGGCACCGGCCGGGCGGGCCGCTGATGTGCATGGAGTTCTGGTGCGGCTGGTTCACCCACTGGGGTGGTGAGGGTGCGGTCCGGGACGTGGCGGAGGCGGCGGCCGTGCTGCGCGAGATCCTGGCGTGCGGGGCCTCGGTGAACATCTATATGGCTCATGGCGGCACCAGCTTCGGCGGCTGGTCGGGTGCCAATCGCTCCGGTGAGGATTTCCGGGGCGCGCTCCGCCCGACCGTCACCTCCTATGACTATGACGCTCCGATCGACGAATTCGGGCGGCCCACGGGCAAGTTCTGGGCCTTCAGAGAAGTACTGGCGCAGTTCCACGATGCCCCGCTGCCCGGACTTCCCCCCGCCCCGCCACAGTTGCGCTCCCCGCTGACGGTGCGGCCGGCCGAGTGGGCACCGCTGGGAGACGTCCTGGACGCGGTGGGCGGCGAGGAGACGGAGACCGCGCTTCCCCCGTCCTTCGAGGAGCTGGGCGTCGACCGGGGCCTGGTCCGCTACCGCTTCGAGATCCCCGGGCCGCGTGCCGCTCGTCCGCTGCGGGTGGCGGGGCTGCGGGACTTGGCGGTGGCCTGGGTGGACGGGGTGCGCACGGCCGTACTGGATGGCGAGTCCGGTCTGATCGGCGAGGTGCCGGGCCCGGCGTCGGTGGAGCTGTGGGTGGAATCGCTCGGCCGGGTCAACTACGGCCCGCGGCTGGGTGAGCGGAAGGGTCTCACCGGCGGTCTGCTGCACGAGCGGCAGTATGTGCACGGGGTACGGGCGCGGGGGCTGCGCCTCGACGCCCTGGAGACGGCCGAGGCACTCGCGGCGGTGCCCTGGCGCCCGCTTGGCCCCCACGGCCCGGGGCTGTACCGGGGAACGTTCGCCGTCCGGGACGCCGGTGATGCCATCCTCGAACTCCCCGGCTGGGTAAGGGGGTTCGCCTGGCTGAATGGCCTCTGTCTGGGCCGCTACTGGGCCAGGGGGCCGCAACGGTCCCTGTATGTGCCCGGTCCGGTGCTGCGGGACGGGCTCAACGATCTGCTCATCCTGGAGTTCGAGGGGACGGGAGAGCCGCTGGCGCGGCTGGGCGGACTCCCGCCGGTCCCCGCATCCCGCTGATCACCGGCCGATGACGGTGACCAGCGGGACGGGCCCTGTGGGGGGTCTTTTCCCTAGATCGTGCACCGCGAAGCCGCCCGAGCGGAACTCAGCGGTATCCGCTGCCCCCTACTTTCCACAAGCCCACCCGCGCCCCATCCGTCTCGGGTACGATGCCGCGCCCGCCATCCGGTGGGGCGGCACCCATGTCAGTCCCCGCCCGTAGAGTTCACCGCATGATCGCCAAACTCATGTATCCCGTGATCGACTGTCCCGACCCCGCGGAACTGGCCGCCTTCTATGGCGCGATCACCGGCTGGGCCGTCGACGACGCCGACCCGGCCTGGGTATGGCTGACCGCTCCCGATGGGCAGCGGATCGCCTTCCAGGGCGTGGCGGAGTACCACCCGCCCCGCTGGCCCGACCCTGCCCATCCGCAGCAGTTTCACCTGGACTTCGAGGTCGACGCGCTCGAGGACCTGGAGCGCGCCCAGGGCGAGGTGGTGGCGCTGGGCGCCACGTTCCTGCACGACAGCGGCGGCCGGACGTCGGGGTTCCGGGTGTATGCCGACCCGGTGGGGCATCCGTTCTGCCTGTGCTACGGGCAGGGTTGAGCCGCGTCGGCGGTCCTGGCCGTCACCCGTGTGCCGGGCGGTGTGCGCGGCGCCGACGCACGGCAACCCCGGGTCAGTTGGCCGGGGCGGCCCGGTCCACAGCGGGGAGCCACCGGTCGTCGGCGGCGGGATCGGGAAGGCTCGGATGAGGCAGGGCGCGGAGCAGCTCGGCCAGTTGGGGGCTGCGGTTGCGGCGGTGCCAGACGATCGACCACAGGTACAGAGGGGTCGGGCCGATCAGCGGGATACGGCGAAACCGCGCGTCGTGCGGGAGGTCCATGCCGACTTCGCCGAGTGCCACCGCGCGGTCCTCGCGTTGCATCTGCTCCCCGAAGTGCCGCACGCCGACGGCCGGTTCGGTCAGCCGGAGCGGGATGCCGAACTCCTCGGAGATCCTGGTCAGATAGCCGCGTTCACTGGCGCCGCCCGGATCCGGCATGGAGATCCCCGTCTCACGGAGATCGGACGGACGCAGGGCGGGCCGGTCTGCGAGCGGATGCCCCTCCACGACGAAGGCGTGAATGGGCTCGAGGTGCACCGGACGGTGTACGAGCTCGGCGGGCCAGGGGCGTCCGAGATCCTGGACGCGGCCGAACGCGGCGTCGAGCTCCCCGCTCTGGACGGCCGGCAGGGCGATCGCCAGGCCCTGCCGCATGCTGGGTTTGACGCGCAGGCCGGGGGTGCGCTCCAGCGTTTCGCGCAGCACCCGCAGGGGGGTGAAGCGTTCGGCGAAGACGTCGATGTGCAGTGGTTCGGTCGTCGCGCGCATAGCGGAGACGGCGGTGTCATAGGCGGCGAGGGCCTGCTGGGCGAGCGGCAGGAATCGCCGCCCGGCAGCGGTGAGCTCGACCTTGCGGGTGGTGCGGTCGAACAGGGGCGTGGCGAGCGCCTCCTCCAGGCGGCGGACGCGCTTGGACAGCGCCTGCTGGGTGAGGAAGATCCGCGCCGCGGCCCGGCCGAAGTGCAGCTCCTCGGCGGCGGCGACAAAGGCGCGCATCCCCTGGAGGTCGGGGTCCATGGAGCCACTGTCGATCAACAACCCATGGTTGTCAAAATATCGGCAGAAGTTGTTGGACAGTACGTCTGAACTGCGGTTTTGCTGAATGCATGGCTCTCTCTCCGCATCTGCTGCACTACGAACCGGCCGCCACCACCGCGGCCCCGCCCATGCCGCCGACGGCTGACCCGGTCTACCAGCGGCTGCTGCGCGAGCGCATCATCGTCCTCGGGCAGCCGGTCGACGACGACATCGCGAACAAGATCTGCGCCGAGCTGCTGCTGCTGTCGGCCGAGGACCGGCGCCGGGACATCCGCCTCTACATCAACTCGCCCGGCGGCTCGATCACCGCGGGCCTGGCGATCTACGACATCATGCAGTTCATCCCGAACGACGTGGCCACCCTGTCGATGGGCTTCACCGCCTCGATGGGGCAGTTCCTGCTCTGCGCCGGCACTCCGGGCAAGCGCTACGCGCTGCCGCACGCCAGCATCCTGATGCACCAGCCGTCCGCCGGGCTTGCGGGCTCGGCCTCGGACATCAAGATCCAGATCGATCAGATGCGGTCCATCAAGCGCCTTATGCAGGAACGGATCGCCCAGCACACGGGGCAGCCGAGGGAGAAGATCGAGGCCGACTCCGATCGTGACCACTACTTCACCGCCGAAGAGGCCCGGGAGTACGGCTTTGTCGATCATGTGGTGAGGTCGGCGGACCAGTTGCTCACCTCCTGACGCCGCGGGCCGACCGGCCGCAGGCGGGGGCTCGGTGCGCACCTTGCTCAGTCGTCGGACCCATAGAGCTCCGCACGCTGCTGCGCTGAAAGTTCGTCGTCCCTGAGCCGTCTCAGCAGCGCCGCATGGCGGCCCGCGCGGCACCAGCCGAAGCGGCGGGGGCCGAGGCGGATGGTGGTGAGGGAGCCGAGAGGGCTCCAAGTGGCCCAGAAGACATGGCCCTTGGAGCAGATGACGGGGATGTCGGACATGGTGTGTGATTCCCTTCCGGTCAGGCTTCGAGGAGTCGTTCGCTGTTGAAAAACGCCGCCAGCACTGTCATCAGCGCCAGGGATGCGCAGGCGCACCCGCCGACGTATGACCAGGCGAAGACGCGGTAGGCGGATGGCTCGGCGGCCAAGAAGACGGTGGCGCCCAGCGTGGGGAGGATCCCGGCGGCCCGTACGGGGCCGCCGTTGAGGCCTGCGGTGACCTTGAGCCAGGCGGGGCGGGCAAAGGCGACGAAGGTGAGCAGTGAGGTCGCCCACAGCATGGATGCGAGGGGGATGAGCAGTGCGGTGGCGAAGTATTCGCCGGTGAGGTGGATCGTGCTGCCGCCGAGGAGGACGGCCGCCGTGGCCAGGCCGAGGAAGGTACCGGCCAGGACGGCCCAGGCGAGCAGGGAGAAGGTGAAGGCCGCGGTGGCATAGCCGAAGAAGATCGCGCGGGGGCGCAGCGAGGTGGCGAGGAGGCTTTCGGCGATCCCTCCGGAGATGTCCGGTGCCAGGATGGACCGGCTGACCGTGAGGCCGGTCAGCGAGGCGGCGAGGGCGAGGAGTTGGGGCGCGATCAGCAGGGCCGTCGCCATGGCCGCGTCGATGCGGCTGCCGTGGCCGGTTGCGATGCGTATGGGCCCCGAGGTGGGCAGTGACGGGGTGCCGTGGATGCCGCCGGGGGCGAGTTGGGGCAGGACGAGCAGGAGCAGGACGATGCCGAGTGCGGTGGCCGCCGGGATGGCGAGGGCCTGCTTTCCCTGTTGTGCCCAGGCGCGGGTGGTGAGGGCGCGGGTGAGGCTGCGGCCGTTCATGACTGCCGGTCCTCCAGGATTCCGCGAAGGATCGCATCGGCGTCGGTGGGGATCGGGCGGACGTCGAGGACGGTGGTGCCCGACTGGACTGCCATGGCGATGAGTTGGCCGATGGTGGAGCCGGTGGGTACGTCGATGCGGATGCGTCCGTCCTCGAGTGGCCGGGATGGGGCGATGGTGTCGGGCCAGGGGCCTTGGCAGCGGATGGCGTAGGCGTCGGCTTCGCCGGTGATGAGGTCGTGGTGGGCGGAGAGTCGTCCGTCCTTGAGGACGAGGACCTGTGAGGCCACGCTGAGCGCTTCGGGCAGGTTGTGGGTGGAGTAGAGCACGGTCCGGGTGCGGGACCAGGTGCGGATGAGGTCGCGGACCAGGGCGGAGGTGACGGGGTCCAGTCCGGTCAGGGGTTCGTCGAGGAGCAGGACGGACGGTGCGCCGAGGAGGGTGCGGGCCAGGTCGACGCGTTGGAGCTGTCCCCGGCTCAGGCGGCCGGTGCGGCGGTTCCACAGCGGGCCGAGGGTGAAGGTGTCGCGTGCTTCGGCGATCCGGCGCCGGCGCAGGGCCGGGTCGGGGCAGCGCAGGGCGGCCCAGAATTCGAGGTTGCGGCGGACCGTCAGGTCGGTGGAGACGGCTGCCCGGTGGCCCAGGTAGGCGATGGTGTTCTTGGCCTCGGGGTGGGCGTGGAGGTCGGTGCCGCCGACTGTGACGCGTCCGCTCAGCGGGGTGAGGATGCCCGCCATGACGCGCATCAGGGTGGTCTTTCCGGCGCCGTTGCGGCCGAGCAGTGCGTAGACGCCCGTGGCGAGGGTGGTGTCCACCGGGCCCAGGGCCGGTCTGCCGCGGTAGCCCGCGTGGACCGCCTCCAGGACGAGCGAAGCCGGCATCCCGCCTCCTTCCTCGGGTTGTTCTATGGAAAATAGAACAATAAGCGGGTGGTGGTCCAGTCCGTTTTCCGGGTGGGGTGCTCAGCGGTGCCGGCGGTCGACCGGGAAGACGGCTCTGACCAGCCAGCCGCCCTCGGGGGCGGGTCCGGCTCGCAGTCGGCCGCCCATGGCCTTGGCCCGTTCGGCGAGGCCGACGAGGCCAAAGCCGCCGCCCTGGGCCTCGGTCACCAGGGGGGCCGGGCGCCGGCCGTCGTCGGCGATGCGCACCTCGACGCCTTCGGCGATGCCCCGTACGCCGATGCGGACGGCGGTCGCGTCGGCGGCGTGCTTGCGGATGTTGGTGAGGGATTCCCGGACGACGCGGTGGACGGCGGCGGCCACGTCGCCGGGCAGCCAGGTCTCCATGCCCTGTTCGATGTAGAGGGCGACGGGTGGGCCGGTGCGGGCGAAGTCCTCGGTGAGGGCGCGGACTTGGGGGAGCCCGGCCAGCGGTTCGGTCTCGGGTTCGGCGCCTTCGCGCAGCACGCCCACGAGCCTGCGCATGGCGCCCAGGGCCTCGCCGGCCGAGTCCTCGATGCGTTCGAAGGCCCGGGCGGCGGCGTCTCCTTGGAGGGCGGTGAAGCGGGCGGCCTGGGCCTGGACGGCGATGCCGGTGACATGGTGGGCGACCAGGTCGTGCAGTTCGCGGGCGAGTTCGAGGCGTTCGGCGGTGCGGACGGCGGCCATGTCGCGCAGGCGCTGCGCGGACTGGCCGCGCAGCAGCAGGGAGTAGGCGCCGACCACGGCGGTCAGGACGCCGAACACGACGGTGAAGCGGCCCGGGTGGAGGTCGCGCATGGGCGCGGCGAAGGCGGCGAGGGCGAGCAGCGGGCCGAGGATGGCGGCGATGCGGCCGGTGGACCGCTGGACGACGGCGGTGAGCAGGACGAGCAGGGCGACGTCCTCGCCCATGCCCCAGACGATGCCCGGGCGGACGCCGGTCATCAGCACGATGGAGGTGGCCAGGGAGATCGCCACGGCGATGCTCGCGCGGACCTCGAGGGGGATCCAGCCGTAGGGCACGGCGCACAGGCAGACGGCCACGCCGGAGGCGAGGACCATGGCGTGTGGCGTGCTGGGCTGGCGGGTCAGGACCAGGCCCTCGAAGGAGACCAGGCCGAGCAGGAAGACGGCGAGGGCCGCCTTCGCGGCGGCCGCCCGGTGGGGGTGCCGGGCGCCCCACCCGGCCCATCTGGTCACGTACTGCCCGTGGCCAGCCCGCTCTCCCAGGCCCAGGCGGCGATCTCGACGCGGTTCCGGGCTTCGAGTTTCAGCTGCACATTGGCCAGGTGGGTCTTGACCGTGGACAGGGAGACAAAGAGTTCGGCGGCGATCTCGGCGTTGGTCGCGCCGCGGGCCAGGCAGCGTACGACGTCCGCCTCGCGCTCGGTGAGCGGCTCGGAGGGCTGCTTGAGGGTGCTGCTCGCCGGGCCGCCGGCGGGGGCCATGTCGCGCAGCAGCCGGACGGTGATGGCCGGTGAGATGAGGGAGTCGCCGACGGCCGCCGCATGGACGGCCTCGACCAGCATGGCGGGGCTGGCGTCCTTGAGCAGAAAGCCGGAGGCGCCGTTGCGCAGCGCGGTGTGGACGTATTCGTCGAGGTCGAAGGTGGTGACGATGACGATGCGGGGGCGGCCGGCCCGCTCGGGGCGGGCGGCGGAGAGTTCGGACAGCCGCCGGGTGACCTCGAGGCCGTCGAGTTTGGGCATGCGGATGTCGAGGAGGAGCACATCGGGCTGGTGTTCCTCGACGGCGGCCAGCGCGGCCTCGCCGTCCACCACGTCGGCGACGACATCGATGTCGGGCTGGCTCTCCAGGATCATCCGGAAGCCGGTGCGGACCATCTCCTGGTCGTCCGCGATGACCACGGTGATCGCCATTTCGTACCCTCGCCCTCGCCCTGTGCGTGTGTGGTGTGCGCGGTGTCGGTCGGTTGGGGTGTGCCGGCTGCCGCAGGGGGCATCCCTCCATGTCATCGAGGGTGCCGGGCCGCCGCAAGCCGGGCGGTCAGCCGCCGGTCCGGGCCGTGGCGCGGCGCCGGACGAGGTGCCGTGCGCCGACGGCGCCGCCGCCGACGGCCAGCAGGGCGGCGCCGACCGCGAGGGCGGGCTTGCCGTTGTCGTGCCGGCCCTTGATGGTCTGCCCGGCCTGGACCATGCGCCGGACGGGGTTGCTGGCGGCCTGGTGGCGCTTGTAGCGCGGGGTGGGGACGGCGCCGGTCCGGTGGCTCTGGCGGATCTGGCGGCCCTGGTGGGCCTTATGGGCGGATTTCTCCACCAGGCGGGCCGGGTGAGAGGCCGATACGGCGGCCGGGAGCCGGTGTGTTCCGTCCCGGTCCGCCGTGCCCGCCGCGAAGGCCCCTGGCGCCGGGAGGAGCACCGCCGCGAGGGCGGCGAGCAGGGTGAGTACGGCACTGCGGGGCTTGGCGGACACGGGGGGTGCCTTTCGGTGTGTGCGGCGTGCGTGATTCACGTTACGTGCCTTTACGCGTCGCACACCTCGACTGTCCGACCATTCCGGTCTCCGCCGAAAGGATGACGGCGGCCCGTGCGCGTCGTACCGCGGACGGGCCGCCGTGCGCTCAGCGGCGGGGGCCGCCGCCCTCGAGGCTCGCCGCGGCGGCCTTGATGTCCGGGGCGAAGGTGCTCACCTGGGTGTAGACGCCGGGGTAGCCGGGCCGGGCGCAGCCCTGGCCCCAGCTGACGATGCCGACCTGGATCCAGGCTCCGGAGTCGTCCCTGCGGAACATGGGGCCGCCGGAGTCGCCCTGGCAGGTGTCCACGCCGCCGGTGGCCATGAATCCGGCGCATATCTCCTGGCCGCGGATCAGGGTGTCGCCATAGGCGCCGCGGCAGGTGGCGTCGTCCACGAAGGGGACCTCGGCCTTGAGCAGCTGCTGTTGCTGTCCGCCGCCTTCGGTGTCGGCGCCCCAGCCGGCGACGGTGAAGGTGCCCGAGTCATAGGCCGGGGAGTCGGTGATCTTGAGGGTGGGCAGGTTGACGGGGGTGGCGAGTTTGATCAGTGCCCAGTCCTTGCCGGAGCCGTTGTAGCCGGGGGCCTGCAGGACCTGAGTGGAGTTGACCTTGATGGCCTGGTCGGACTGGAGGTCGACGACGCCGGCGGTGGCGGTGATGGAGGTGTTGGGGCCGCTGCCGTTCACACAGTGCGCCGCGGTGAGGACGATCTGCTGGGTGTAGAGGGCACCGCCGCAGCCCATCGAGAGCCGCACCATCCAGGGGAATTCGCCCTGTTGGGCGGGGGTGCCGCCGACCACACCCGGGTTCGGGTCGTGTGCCTGGGCGCTGCCGGGCTGGAGGCTGAAGGCGGCCAGGGCGACCGCGGCGACGGCGAGGCATCTCCTGAGTGCCATGAGGTGATTGCGCAACGGACTTCCTTTCGTGGGGGGTTGCGCATATGAAACTGTCGAGTTCATGACAATATGCGCGCGCTGCGAGTATGAGAGCGCGCCGCGGCAACGGCAAGAAGGGCTTTCGGACAGTCCCGGAAGCGGGCCCGGTGGTTGCTGACGTTTCCCTCGCGATGCCGGTCAGGGAAGCCGCGGTGACCTGCGGTTGCGGCCGGGGGTCCGGGGGCCGCGCGGCGGAGCCGCCGGTGTCACGGCCCCGGGAAAGCGCAGGAACGCCGGGATCCCCGCCGTCGCCCGTAGAGTGGGAGGGCGGCGGCAAGCAGACGGGGGTGGTCGGATGGGCACCGGCATCGAGATCCAGCACGGGTTCCCGCACCTGGACACCGTGCACACCGCGATCACCGCGCTCTACCGGCGGCTGTCCTGCGACACCGTGCGGACCTTCGGCCTCAGCGTCCTCCCCGTCGATGTGGCCTTCTCCGACGACGAGGACCCCTACCTCGGGGTGCAGCGCGTCGCCGGGGCCATGGTGCGCCACCTGCGGCTGCCGGACGCGCGGATGATCGTCAGCTTCCGGGAGATGCGGCACGCGGGAAGCGTGGAGCTCGCGGCCGGGCCCGAGTACTTCATCGAGCTCAACTCCCGTTTCAAGAAGCACCGCAGAGACATCGGCGCGGCCCTGGCGCACGAGGTGATGCATGTCTATCTGCACCGGCTGGGGCTCGAACTGCCCGGCACGCGCGACAACGAGATCCTCACCGACACCGCGGCCGCCTATCTCGGCACCGGCTGGCTGCTGCTGGACGCCTATCGGGAGGATTCCCTCACCACCCAGAAGCTGGGCTATCTCACCCCGGAGGAGTTCGGCTACGTGCTGGCCAAGCGGGCGCTCGTCTTCGACGAGGACCCCTCCCCCTGGTTCACCAGCCCACAGGCGTATGACGCCTACACCCAGGGCCTGGCCCGGGCACGCCGTGATGCGCAGCGGCCGCCGCTGGCGGCGGCCGGGCTGCTGGGCCGACACCGTTACGCGCGGGACCGGCGCAGCGCGGGACGGGCCGCGGCTTCGACGACGTTCGAAGGGGAATTCGAAGGGGAGTACGCCTTCGAGGGCCCCGATCCGCTGCGCGTCAGCTTTCCCTGCCCGACCTGTCACCAGCGGATCCGGGTCCCGGTGCAGGGCAGGCTGCGGGCCCGCTGCGGGCTGTGCCGCACGGTGCTGGACTGCGAGACCTGACAGTCGCCGTCAGTCGACCGCCGTCAGCCGGTCACCTGCCCCACCAGCGGCGCACCACCCGCTCCGCCGGTTTGCCGTGCGGGGTGTAGGCGAGCTCCTTGGGGGTCTCCCCGGTGTCCGGCCAGTCGTCCCACATCCACCAGCAGACCCCGGCCCACCAGGGCTTGCCGTCGAAGGTGGCCAGCAACGCCTCAAAGGCGGCCGCCTGTTCGGCGTTGTCCTTGCGCTTGCTGACCGTCCAGGAGTAAGGGGCGGTGATGGTGCCGTGCTGGCTGACGTATCCCGCCTCGGTGAAAAGGATCTTGCGTTTCTGCTTGGCGGAGAAGGCGGCCAGCTCCTTGGTTATCGGCTGCCACGCCCGGCGCAGCGCGGCGGTGTCGCTGGTGGGCTTCTCGCCGAGCGGGAAATAGGCGTCGATGCCGATGACATCGAGGTCCTTCCAGAACTGAATGTTCTGGTAGTCGTCGTAATTGGCGGCATAGGTGAGCGGTCCCTTGTACACCGAGCGGATGGCCTTGATGACCTTCCCCCAGTGTTTTCCGTCCCGGGAAGTGCCCGCGAGTTCGGTGCCGACGGAGAATTGCTCGACCCCGTTGTCCTTGGCGAGCTTGGCGTAGTGGGTGATAAAGCGCTCGTACGCTGCGAACCAGGCGTCCGGGTGGGCGGGCTTGATCTCGGCCCGGTCGCCCCCGTCCTTTCGGTCCACATGGGGCTTGACCATGGTCTTGAGTCCGACGGAGTGCGCCAGCCTGATGATGTGGCGCAGGCTGTCGTCGGCGGCGGTCTCCTCCGTGGTGTGCATGGACGAGTCGCTGATCGTGTCCTGGTACCAGGTCGGAGTGAAGGTCACCCAGCGGGCGCCGGTGGCGGCGATATCGCGCAGATACGTTTTGGCTCTGGGGTTCTTGTAATCTTCCGTGTTCCACGCGGGGAGCGTGAATCCTCTCAACCCGCTCTCCTTCTTGCCCTTGGCGAGGTCCTTGTTGTCACCCTCGCCGGCGCCCGGCCCGCTGCTCTTGTCGCTCACCGGACTGCCGGCATTGTCAAGGGGGTTGCCGTGCACGTCGGCGGCGGAGCATCCGGCGAGGAAGAGGGCGGCCGCGGCCGCCAGCGCGGCGGCCGCCCTCCTCTTCGCGCTCACTGCGCCAGGTCCGTCGGGGAGACGAAGGTGTAGCCGAGGGCGCGGATGCCGTCGACCGTCTGCTGCAGCGGTGCCGTGTCGTAGTACGGGTGGTAGAAGAAGCTGGCCACCCCGTCCCGGACGGCCAGGTTGGCCTTGGCCGAGGCGATCAGGTCGGCGGGGAGCCGCGCCGGGTGGTTGTTGTACGGGAGGGGCTCGTAGTTTCCGAGGTCCTCGGGCAACACCGTGGTGCCGTATACGTCCTTGACCGCGTAGGGGAAGAACTGACCGATGTAGCGGCTGGTGTCGGGGGCGCCGCTCAGTGTTCCTGCGAAGTACAACGATCTCTCCAGACGAGCGGAGTAGCTCTGACCGAAGACACCGTAGTCGGTCGCGGAGGCCGCGTAGTGCGGAGTCGTCCAGAAGTTCGGTCTGGGCAGTCCGGCCGCGGTGAAGGCGGCAAGGGAGGAGGTGATCCGGGACTGGGCCCAGGCCGCGGAGTCCTCCGCGGGCGGCCCGTCGAGGACCACGTTGTTCGCGGTGTCGACATGGGCGCGGAAGAACTCGAAGTCGTCACCCGTGACACCGGTGTAGGGGTTGTTCACATTGCTGTACTGATGGGTGAAGCCGTGGTTCATCAGCGTTGCACCGTGCGCCAGCATGTACTGGAGCGCGGCGGTGACCTGCGGGGCCTGCGCCAGGGTGACGGTCTGCGGAACCCCGTTGTTGTAGACACCATTGGGGTCGGTGTAGACCGGGATGACGTTGATCCCGTAGGGGATCTGCTGGGAGAAGAGATAGTCGGCCATCCGCCGCAGATCGGCCGGGTTGGACTTGGGGCTGATGTCCTCGAGCCGGACGAACGCCCGGTGCCGCTCGGCGGTTTGCGGGGCGAGCCCGTCGAAGAGCAGGTCCTCGAAGGCGATGACGCGGTCCTGCTCGGAGACATAGGAGAAGGGGATCTCGCCGATATAGGTGAGATTGCCCGTGCGGATCGCCCAGGGGCTGGTGGTGCCGGTGGCGGCGTCCGTGGCCTGGGCAAGCTGGGTGACCTGGGGGTGGCCGGAGCCGGTCAGCAGCGCCGGATGCAGCACCCCGCCGTCCGCCCCGGCGGGGATGCTCCTGGTCAACTGCTGTCCCTTGTAGGCGACTTGGTTGATGCTGCCGACGCTGCCGTTGGGTGCGAAGTACGAGTTGGTGGGATCCCAGCCGTACTGCTGCTCGAAGTTGGTGACGCCGACGGCGTTGGCCATGCCCCAGATGTTGTCGCCGACCCAGGTGACGGGGTGGCTGGTGGCCAGGACGTCCTGGTAGAACGCGGCCGGAACAGCATCGGGGATGGAGCCGCCATAGTAGGTCGAGCCGACATAGACGGTGGCCGTGTACTGGTTGACCATGCCCGCGGTGTAGGCCGAGACGGGCTCGGGGGTCACGGTGCCGAAGTGACCGGCCAGGTTGGCGATCGCCATCGCATAGAGCTCGCCCAGGTACCCGTAGGGGCCGGTGGTGTCATAGAGGACGAGCGCGGAGGCGCCGGAGGTGGTGGCGGCCGCAACGGCCTTGGTGGTTACGGGAGTTGACCTCGCCACGGCGGGAGTCGCCATGGCGAGGGACTTCTTGGCGCCCCGCGCCGGGGGCCGGATGGCCAGCTTCCCGGCCCGGCGCAGCCGGTCGTTGGCCAGCCCCGCGGCGGCCCAGGACTTCAGGTCCCTGGTGTTCACCCCGGACAGCGCGGTGGGCCCGGGGCCCTTGAGACCGTGCGGTGCCGGGCGCCTGCCGCCCCCCGGGGCCGGCTCCGCCCCGTATCCCGTGGAAAGCGCGACGCCGCCCAGCAGGGCGGCGACTATCGCAAGTACGAACGGGATTCGGAAAATCCGTGGTCTCCTCCGGGAATTTTTCATTTCCATTCCCCCCTGCTTGATATATCTTTGCCGTCCCCCGGCTCGTCCCCCCGGACGCCGGTGGCAGACCTGACAGTTGGCTGATTCTTATGGCGGCCCGGCCCCCTGTCAATAGACCGCCAATGGACAACTCCGGTCCACTCCGGGCAGATTTTGTCAGCCCATTTGGTACGGACCGCAGACCTCATTCTTCACAAGCCTGGTCCGAGCAGGCGAAATTACCGACGAGTCACGAGAATCGTCAATTCCAGTCCACCAACTTCCTTCACCTACAACCGGCTTGTTCACCGAGTCTGGTACGGTCCCCCCGCAGTCTCGAACGAGGCTGAAAATGGGGGGGAACCCATGTACGGAAAACCCGCTCTGGGCACCGTTGTGCCCTTGGCCGGGCTGACGGTCGCCCCGCGTGTCCTGCCGGGCCTGCCCTTTGCCAAGGGACTTCAGGAAGCCGCCGGTGCAGGCTTCCTGCTGTACTGCGCGGTGGCCGCCGCACTGTTTTCGGCAAAACTCTGGTTCGGGATACGGAATTCCGGTGGCCGCCGGTGAACACCCAACTCCTGATCTGGTCCAGCATCGCCATCATCGTGATGGCCGGGTGCTACAACACCACTCTCTTCCTGCTCTCCAGACGTCGCTTCCGGCGCGGGCGCGGCCCGCGCGAACCACGTCTCTACGTCTTTCTGCTCGCCTGCCTCAACGAGGACAAGGTCCTCGCCGAGAGCCTGTCCCGCATCACCGCGCTGCCCGCCCCGAACGTCCTGGCCCTGGTCATCGACGACGCCTCCGACGACCGCACCGGCGAGATCGCCCGGAACGCCTGCGCCGCCGACCCCCGGGTCCGGCTGCTCCAGCGCCAACTGCCCAACGCCCGCAAGGGAAAAGGAGCCGCCCTCAACGCGGGCATCCGCCATCTGCGCGAGTCGGGCCTGTTGCTGGGCCGCCATCCACGCGATGTCATCGTCTGTGTCGTGGACGCGGACGGGCGGCTCGACCCGCATGTGGTCCAGGCGGTCGACCCGTACTTCAACAACCCGCGCACCGGCGGCACCCAGATCGGGGTGCGGATGTACAACCGGCACCAGGGTCTGCTCGCCCGGCTCCAGGACATGGAGTTCGTCGTCTACGGCGACATCTTCCAAAGCGCCCGGCGCTACATCGGCAGCGTCGGCATGGGCGGCAACGGCCAGTTCATGCGGCTCGCCGCGCTGGACACGCTGATGGGCCCGGACGGCAGCGGACCGTGGAGCGACTCGCTCACCGAGGACCTCGATCTGGGCGTGCGGCTGATCGCTCGCGGCTGGACCAACCAGCACTGCACCTCGGCCGCGGTCTCCCAGCAGGCCGTGCTCGACGTACGGCGGCTGGTGCGCCAGCGCTCCCGCTGGTTCCAGGGGCATCTGCAGTCGGCGAGCCTCGTCCCGCTGATCGTCCGCGAGGTGCCCACCCGGGCCGCGATGGACCTGCTCTACCACCTCTCCAGCCCGGTGCTGATCCTGCTCACCTCCCTGCTGCCGGTGTCCTTCCTGGTCGCCGTGGGCGGCACCGTCATCGGCTCGATCGAGGCCGGACGCGCACTGATCTCCCCGATGTGGGTGATCGGCCCCTATGTGCTGTCCTTCACCGCGGCGTATGTCTACGGCTGGGTGTACTCCCGGCGCGAACAGGGCCTCGGACTGCTGCGCGCGGTCCTGCTGTCGCACGTCTTCATCTTCTACGGCTACATCTGGTTCGCCGCCGGATGGTGGGGCCTGTGGCGGATGCTCACCGGCAAGCAGACCTGGCTCAAGACCGCCCGCACCTAATACCCATCGGCCGACACCATCTTCCAGGGAGACCCATGTCCCCGAACATGATCAACGCGCCGGTGCGGGCCATGCTCGTACTCGGCACCCGCCCGGAGGCCATCAAGCTGGCGCCGGTGGCCCGTGCCATGGCGGCGTCCCCGCTGTTCGAGCCCATCGTGGTGACCACCGGGCAGCACCGCGAGATGCTGCACCAGATGCTGGACCTGCTCCAGGTGCGCGGCCGCATCGAGCTCGATGTGATGCGCGACCGCCAGCAGCTGTCCACCCTGACCGCCCGGCTGATCGACGGCCTCGGTGAGGTGACCCGCGACCGGCGCCCCGATCTCGTCGTCGTCCAGGGCGACACCACCACCGCGCTGACCGGCGCCCTGGCGGCGTTCTACGAGCACATTCCGGTCGCCCATGTCGAGGCGGGCCTGCGCACCGGGGTGCCGGACAACCCCTTCCCCGAGGAGCTCAACCGCCGGCTCATAGGACGCGTGGCGCGCTGGCACTTCGCCCCCACCCGCCGCGCCGCCGGGCACCTCACGGCCGAAGGCGTACCGGAGTCCGAGGTGTTCATCACCGGCAACACCGTGATCGACAATCTGCTGTGGGTGCTCGCCAGGGGTGCGGGACGCAGCCACTTCACCACCGGTCTGCGGCGCGTCCTGCTCACCCTGCACCGCCGGGAGAACCAGGGCGACACCATGCGGGGCATGGGCAGAGCGCTGCGGCGGTTCGCCGACCGGGGCGATGTGGAGATCCTGCTGCCACTGCACAAGAGCCCGGCCGTCCGGGATGCCCTGCTGCCCGAGCTGACCGGCCACCCCGGCATCCGGGTGGTGGAACCACTGGACTATCCCGACTTCTCCGCCACCCTTGCGGCCTGTGACCTGGTGCTCACCGACTCGGGCGGCATCCAGGAGGAGACCCCCACGCTCGGCAAGCCGACCCTGGTCCTGCGGACCACCACCGAGCGGCCCGAGGCGGTGGAGGCGGGCGCGGCACGGCTGGTGGGCACCGCGCCGGAGGTCATCCTGGCGGCGGCCCGGCGGCTCCTGGACGACCCGGCGGAGTACCGGCGGATGGCGACGGCGGGCAACCCCTTCGGGGACGGCCAGGCCACCGACCGCATCATCGCGCAGCTGGCCGAGGACTTCGGGGCGGACGCGGACGCGGCACCACCGGCGAATCCGCTGATCGCCCGCCTGCCCGAGGAACCGGGGCCATACTCGACACCATGACGAGAGTGCAGCGGCTGCTCGGCCTCGCGCTGGTCTGCGTGGCGGCGCTGGTGGGCCTTGGATTCGCGCTCAGCGCCCTGTGGGAGAGCGGCGGCTCGGGCCGGCCGTGGGCCGAGGGTTCGGTGCACGGCTCCTGGCGGTCGGTGTTCGACGGCCACGGCACCAACATGGGCCGCGACGACGGGCTGGCCCTGTCACCGGAACCGGCCCGGCGCCCCGGGGAAACCCACGCCGGGCTGGTCGTCTCCACCACGAGCTACGACAACGTGGACTACGAGGCCCGGATGCGGACCGTCGCCCAGCTGCGCACCCCCAAGCCGAACCCCTGGGAGGTGCCGTGGCTGGTCTGGGCGTACAGCGATCCGGAGCACTTCTACTACATCACCCTCAAGCCCAACGGCTGGGAGCTGGGCAAGCGGGATCCGGCGTATCCGGGCGGCCAGCGCTTCCTGGCCACCGGGACCGGGGACTTCCCGGTCGGGAAGTGGTCGGACGTGCGGATCGCGCAGCGGGATGCGCGGATGGAGGTGAGCGTGGGAGGGCATGGGCTGGTCGCCTACCAGGATCAGGAGCGGCCCTACCTGAAGGGGGCCGTGGGGGTGTACACGGAGGATGCGCGGGTGGTGTTCAGCGAGGTGGCGGCGCGGTCGGTGTAACGCCGGGGGTTGTGCTCCGTCCACACGGTCCGGCCTCGGCGCGGTCCGGCCTCAGCAGGGTGCCGGATCCACAGTGCTCAGCGCCCGCTCGATCTCGGAGACCGGAAATGGCGTCCGCTTGCTCTCCGTGAGAAGACGCCGGTGAAACTCGTCCAGGACGACGGCAACCCGGGCGTGCCGTTCGATGATCGCGGCGATCTCCGGCGGTATCGGCCGCCTCGGACGCTTGACCTTGACACCCGTGTCAAGGTTCTAGTGTCCGAACCATGCTGAAGGAGATCGAGATGCGGATCGGAGAGCTGGCGAACCTGACCGGCGTCAGTGCCCGGTCCCTGCGCTACTACGAGCAGCAGGGCCTCCTGGCGCCCCTCCGCGCCGAGAACGGCTACCGCGCGTACGGCGAGCTGGACGCCGTACGGGCCGCGAACATCAAGGACATGCTCGACGCCGGCCTCACCCTGGACGAAGTCCGCCCCGCGCTGGTCAACGGTTGCCTGGACCTGCCGCTGCGCGAAAGCCCTTACTGCGCCGATGAGTTGCGCCGGGCCACCGACCGGCTCACCGCGCTGGACGACCGGATCGCCGCGCTCCAGAAGCTGCGCGGCCGGCTCGCGAAGCACATCGACAAGACCGTCACCCGCCGCCCCGTGGAGGGCACCGGCTGACGGCCGGCGCCGAAACGCGGGCCGGAACCTACGGTGCCGCGCCGATCAGCCATGCCCTGCCACCGGCTCCCCCGGGCCGCCTTCGCCGCAGGCCTGCGGGCGAGCGAGCCGGCGGCACCCCAAGGCCGAGGCCCTATGGACAACTACTGAATCCGACAGACCCTGAACAACCATGGGAGTACGAAGTGACACTTCTTGACACGGAACCAGGAACGGGAGTGCCGGATACCGGCGTGCCCGCAAGTCGACGCCGGTGGGCGCTCGTTCTCCTTGCCGGAGCGCTGGCACTGGACACCGGTGGAGCTGCGGTCATCAATGCCGCCTTGCCCTCCATCGGTGATGAGTACGACATTGGCAGCTCCGCGCTGCAGTGGACGATGACGGCATATTCCATTGCTTTTGCCGGGTTCCTCCTGTTCGGGGGCAGGATCGCGGACGTCCTGGGCCGCAGGAAGATCTTCGCGGTGGGCGTCGCGCTCTTCGTCGCGGCCTCGCTGGGCGCCGCGCTCGCTCCGACCGTTGGGGTGCTGATCGCGGCTCGTGCGCTGCAGGGGATCGGTGCGGCGCTGTCCGGCCCTGCGTCGCTTGCTCTGCTCAGCCAGATCTTTCCCGAAGGACCGCAGCGGAACCGGGCGCTGGCGGTCTATGCGGCGACCGGCGGGTCCAGCTTCAGCGCCGGGCTGGTTGCCGGCGGGGTCCTCACCGACTTCCTTGGCTGGCGCTCGGCGTTCGCCATCAGTGTCCTCGCCGGAGTTCTGATCCTGGCAGGGGTCCGGGCGCTGCTTCCTGCGGGCCGGCGCCAGCCGCGCCCCCTGGACATCCCGGGCGCGATCCTGGTCACCCTGGGTATAGGCCTGGTCGTGTACGGCGTGAGCGAGGGCAGTGAAGTCGGCTGGAGGTCCGCACAGGTCCTGGCCTCACTGGTGTTGGCCGCGATCGGGCTGGCGGGCTTCGTCGGGTGGGAGAAGGGGCGGACGGAGCCGCTGCTTCCGATGAGTATCTTCCGCAGCAGCCCGGTGCGGGCCGCCTCCCTCACCGGCGCTGTCTTCTACACCTGTGCCGGTGGGCTGCTGTTCTTCTCGCCGCTGTATGCGCAAGGGATACTCGGTTACTCGCCGTTCGAGTCTGCACTGGCCGTCCTGCCCATGGGCGTAGTCGTGATCATCAGTTCGCAGATCGCCGGACGTCTGATGTCGCCTGCGGCCTATAAGCCCCTGATGGCTGCCAGCCTGCTTCTCATCGGAACCGGCATCACTCTGTGGGTGGGCACACCTGAGCACGGCTCGTACTGGGTGCACATGCTCCCCGGCATCGTGGTCATGAGCACCGGCCAGGGTTTGGGTTTCGGCGCGATGACGGCCGCCACGCTGGAGGGCCTGCCGCTCCACCAGCACGGAGTCGCCGGCGCGGTCAATGTGACCGCGCAACAGGTGGGCAACAGCGTCGGCTTGGCGATCCTGGTTGCTGTTTCGACCGGTGTCAGCGGCGGTGCCACAAATCCAGCCGATCAGCTGTCGGGTTTCCACGCGGCATATTGGGTGGCGGGCGCCATCGGGCTCCTGGGCGGGCTGACCGTTCTGCTCACCAGGTTTCCCAAGGCGGACTCCGCGCCATCGGCCTCCGCGGAGAGGCCGTAACAACACCGTCCGGACGTGCCTGAACATGCCCGACAGCCGTGCGGATCGCGCAGCGGGCTGCGTGGGTGGGGTTCCGCGAGGTGGCGGCGCGGTCGGTGTGGCGCCGGGGGTTGTGGTCCCGCCTACGCATCGCGGTGCCATCTGCGTCAGGCAGCCGGGCAGAATGACGCCCCACTGGGCCTCCACCACCCCGGACCGCGCAGCGCGTGCGCGATGGCGATGGCGATGGCGGCGGAACGGTCCGCGCGGGCCTTGTCGCGCGGTGCCGGGGTCAAAGCAACCGGTAGCCCGGGCGGGCGCAGGGCGCCGTAGTTGGTGAAGCGGCGCGTGCCACAGATGCGGCACTGCTCCTCGCCGTCGCCCGGCTCCCAACCGGACTGGTGGCGGCAGTTGTTCATCAAACGTCCCACGGTGCTCGTCATCGCTCGTCCTGGTGTAGTTGCTGCCGGTGATGAAGGAGTGCTTCGACGGCTCGACCAAGGGTTCTGGAGAAGGTGATCGCGGAGGTGTAGCCGTCACCAGGGCCGAGACGGAGGAGGTGGTGAGCCTCCTCGACCGCCGCGAGGGCGCCCGTACGGACCGGGTCGTCCGCTTCTCGGCCGCGGGCGGCGGTTTCGACCTCGTCGGTCAGTAGGTGAATGCTGACGCGGAGCCGGTCGGTCAGCGTTCTCACGCGGCCTAGCGTCGGCAGGCGGCTGCCCAGGGTGCCTACTTCGCGGAGCAGTTCGTCCACGGGTGCGGCTCGGGGTGGGACTGGGGTGAATCCGCCGCCGGTGTTGCCGGTGTACGGGAAGAAGGGCATGAGGGTGCTCCTTGCGGCGCCGCGCGCGTGCGCAGCCGGTGCGTACTTGGTTTCGGCCGGAACCGAGCGCCGCCCGAGTGGCCTGAAGCCCTTCCGGCAGGGGTGTGCGCCGGGCGTATGGAGGGCATCAGGACAGCGGGAACACGGCGCCAGATGGCCGGAGTTGAGTTTCCGGTTCTGGTCACCAAGTATCTGCCACGCCCTCTACGCTCGTCTCCACCAGCGGTTTGTCAGTTCTGACATGAAAATGGCGGTTGCAGCCATGCCTGCGCCGAAGAGACTCGACCCGTCCCGGTCTCGCCTCGCGCAGTTCGGGGCGCTGATCCGGGAGTTGCGGCTGGCCCGAGGCTGGACGCAGCACCAACTCGGCAAGGAGGTGGCGATCACCCATACAGTCATCTCCCGGTTCGAGACCGGTGGCGTCATCCCCACACAGAGCACCGCCCAGGCTCTTGACGGGGTGCTCAAGGCGAGAGGCCGCCTGTTCGACGCGTGGGACTGCCTCAATGACAGCCCCGAGGCCAAATGGGCACAGCGGTACTTCGGCCTCGAATCGAAGGCGATCAGGATCCGTCACCTGGCGGACTTCATCCCAGGACTGTTCCAGACCGAGCCGTTCGCGCGAGAGGTCCTGGACCGAGGCATGGCGTTCTACGGCGGCGATCTCGAGGAGAAGGTGCGGCACCGCTTGTCGCATGCTGCGATTCTCGACCGCGCAGAACCTCCAGAGTTCTCGGCAGTCATCGAAGAACAGGCGTTCCATCACCACATCGCCAGCAGCCGTGTTATGCGTGACCAACTTGCACAGGTGATCACGGCAAGCGACAGGCCGAATGTCCGGATCAGAGTGATCCCCTTCGATAGGAAAGGGATGTTTCTCGGATTACGGTCCATGACGATCTTGACACTACCCAAAGGGCGACAAGTCGTTCACTTCAGCGATCCGGTTCGCCCCACCTACGTGACCAACACAGCAGACGTAGTCAGGTACGCCGCTCTATACGATCGCCAGCGAGACGACGCCCTGTCGGAATCTGCATCAATCGCACTGATTCGCAAGCTGATTGAGGAGAACCACCCATGCGCACCGACCATTTCGACATAACCACCGCGAGCTGGCGCAAGAGCTCCTACAGCCAAGGCGGGGACCCAAATAACTGCATAGAAGTTGCCACCAACCTGCAGGGTTTCGTCCCTGTCCGGGACAGCAAGGCCCCTCACCGGACCACCCTCGGTTTCAGCAGCCCCGCCTGGTCCGCCTTTGTGATGGCCATCGCCGAAAGCTCCGGCCGCCTCTCCGCCTGACCTGGACGCGTGTGGCGATCACGCTCCGCCGGCAGGGACTGTCTCGCGCAGGAAGCCGGTCAGCAGATCTGTCACCACGGCAGGCCGCTCCAGGCTGGGCAGATGAGCGGCCCAGGGCAGTTCGAGATGCCGGGCGTTGGCGAGCAGCCCGGGCAGCCGTGCGGCTATCTGCCGGAAATCAGCCAGGTCGCGCCCGCCTGAGACAGCGAGACAGGACGCCCTGATCGCCGACAGATCGATCTCCGCCTTGTGCCACCCGGCTCCCTCGGGCGCGGCCAGTTGCACCTCGAAGGCACGCCGCTGCATCCGGCGCACCTCCTGCCGGACCGTCTCCTCGGCATCCGGCCCCAGCCAGGTGTCCACGTTCAGTTCCACCGCCCCCGCGAGATCGCCCGCTTCGATCAGCGCGTCCTCCCGCTGACCGAACGCGCGCAGCTCATCGGTGGGTTCATGCTCCGGCAGTCCGGCGCACAACAGCGCCAAGGCGGTGACCCGGTCCGGTCGGCGCGCGGCGACCTCCAGGGCAACACATCCGCCGTACGAGGAGGCGACCAGCGCCACTTGCTCGATACCGAGGGCGTCCAGCAGGTCCAACACATCCCCGGCGTCGTTGTCACGCCGGTCCGGCAAGGGCGTCCGGCCGAAGCCCCGGAAGTCGCAGCGCACCACCCGGTACCCAGCGTCAATCAGGGCCGGCCACTGCGGATCCCACATCCTCCGGTCGCACACCGCGGAGTGCAGCAGTACCAGCGCGGGGCCTTCCCCGGCCGCATCGTAGGCGAGCGTCATACGGCAGACCCTAGGCGGCAGGCGATCCAAGCGCCCATCAATATCGCGGTTCCTTGAGTGACGCCGGGTTCCGACCCACCCGCCCGGGCGGGTACGGAACCCGGTCGTGCCGCGTCAGGCACGTTGTGGGTCAGCTTCCGGCGGAGCGGCGGCGCCACCGGACCAGGCTCGCGCCGCCCGCGAGGAGCGCGGCGGCGATGCCCGCGCCGGTGAGGATCCGGGTGCCGGTGGCGGCGAGGCCGCCGTCGTGTTTCCTGCCCGGCGACGAGGACGAGGACTACGTTCCCGGTTGCACACCGATCAGCGAGATCCGCTCCCTGTTCGCGAGAGGTTCCGAACACCGGCTGCGTGACGTCCTGAAGCAGCACACCGAGGACAGATGAACCACCCATACCGGTGAACTTCGCATTGGCGCAGGGCAAACGGGGCAGTGTGGCTGAGCATCCACAGGTGCCACCGGATTACTTGAGGGAGCCATGAAATCTGCCAAGCTGCTGGCCGCCGCCTTCGCCACCGGGCTGGCCCTGACCACCGCCGCGGTGACCGTGCCCGATGCGGCCTCCGCCGCGCCCCACACTCACCAGGTGCCGAAGCCCAAGACCTTCACACTGTCCAACAAGGACAACCGCACGGCTCTCACCGTGCTCAAGGGAGACACCGTCACGGTCCGGCTCACCGGCCAGCAGAACGGCGACTCGACCTGGGCGTGGAGCGGCCCCACCGCCGCCGACAACGCCGTGCTCCGCCGGGACGCCCAGTCCACAGCACCGAACGGCGACGCCATGGCGACCTTCCACCCGCGGGCCTCCGGCACCACCACCCTCGATTCCCAACTGCGCTGTGTGCCCCGCCGAGCCGACCACTCCTGTTCACACGCGGTCGTCCCCTGGCAGGTCACCGTCAGGGTGAAGTAGCCGGCACCCCACAGGTGGTCAGCACCCGTACGGTGTCTTCGCCCGGTCCTCCGTGATCCTCGCGAAGGCACCGTACGGTGTGTCAACAGTGCGTGATGTGCCCCGCGTTGGCTGGTCCTCGTCTCAGCCGTTCGCGGCGCCGCCATGTGGTGGCTCGTCGCCGTAGAGGGCGGCGAGGTCGACGAGGAGAACATCGTGCCGACGGGCCGCGTGCCGTTCGAGGTCGGGCCGGAAGCCGTGCAGGGAATACAGGACGAGCCGTGCCTCGGCGGCCTGGTGGCCCTGGGTGGTGAGCAGGTCGCGGCAGCGTTCCAGGCGGGCCAGGTCGGCCGGGCCGCGCGGGTCGGCGGTGGCCTTGGCCTCGCCGATCAGGGAGATGCGCGAGCGAGGGGAACACGGACGCTGTCCGGGGCCGAGGGCGAGGACGTCGATCTCGTGCTTGGTGCGGGCGGCAGGGTCGGCGATCTCCGCGGCACCGACCTGGCCGAAGCGCGGGCCCGGCAGTTCGGTGCGAGCGTAGGTACGCGTCCAGGTGCGGGCGAGATCCTCGAAATGAGGGCCGAGAATCTTGGAGTGAAAGGTGGGCGAGGAGGCACGCCATGCCTCGGCGGCATGCCCGTCCTCGATGTGGTCCGCCTGGGGCAGGGTGATGAGCTGGTTGAAGCGGATCACCGGGTCGGGCAGCGTGATCACCGGGGTGCGCTGCTTGAGCATGTCCTGCTCGCGCCGCACATACCCGGCCGACTCCAGCACCTCCAGCGGATGCGTGACCGCCGAGCGGTCCCGGCCGAGAGCGGCTCCCACCTTCGTCGGGGTGGAGGCGCCTTCCGCAATGGCGGTGAGGATCTCGTAGTAGAGCGTGCGGTGGGTGATACGCGGGTCCTCACGCAGCAGGTATTCCGTCTCGGTACGCGAGTAGGTGGCCCGGTACGGCGCGAGCAGCACCTGCTCCACCCATGCGCCGAAGTCCTCGGGCCGCTGCGGCGAGGGGACATCCGTGAGAGGGCGGTAGCCGGGTGCACCGCCCACCACGGAGTCCAGCAGCAGCGCGGTATGCGCGTCCTCGATCCCCCAGAAGGCACGAGCGGCCCGGTGGTCGAACGGCGCAAGCCGCAAGTCGACCATGGCCCGCCCCCGCAGCGGCTTGGTGCCCGAGAGCAGCTCATGCATCACGCTCATCGCCGAGCCACACAGGATCAACGCTCCTCGTGGCGCCTTCTCGACACCGAACTGGGAATCGTCGTAGATGTGCTGCAACAGGCCCGACACCTCGGGCGAATGCTGTAGCCAGTACGGGAACTCGTCGATCACCAGCAGTCCGCCGCCACCCGGGCGCGAGGTGAGCGACAATGCGGTACGCAGCAGCTGATCCCAGTCGTCCAAGCGCAACGACCCGGTCGGCAGCCCCGTGTGGGCGGCGATCTGAGCCGCGAAGCGCTCCTGCGCACCACGCCGCCCGTCCTCCTGCACAGCCGTCACATACAGGCCACCCATGGCCTGGGTCAGCAAGCGCAGCAGAAACGACTTCCCGTACCGACGGCGGCCGGACACAACCCCGATCCGCAGCGTCTCTCCGGCCTGTGCGACAAACTCGGCCAACTGCCGCCACTCGGCATCCCGGTCGACCATCCGTGACGGCTTCTCCGGCAACTGGACCACGAGCGCTCCCGGCACCTGAATGTCTTGCCTAAACTGTAGAAATCAACCTTACCTATTTAGGATGCTGTCGCAACCGGGCGGGGCAGGGCGCCACGCGCGCCGGGACCGGCTGCCTGTTGCGGGCAGTCGACCAGCCCGCCCACGAACTCCTTACAGAAATGCGTCGTTCGTAGCGCGACTGGTGCCTTCGTTGCCCGACACCGCGGTGCCCTAGAGTCGCTGCATGCGACGAAGGGCAGGAGTGGCGATGGCCGGGGCGGCAGCCCTGGCCTGGGGCGAGTGGTTGAACTGGCGCTGGTCTCGAGCTCTCGTGGGGAACAGCGGGGGCGCTGCCGAGGCCGTGGTCGTGCTGGGATACCGGAACCCCCAAGCGACGGCAAACTTCATCAACCGCTGGCGAGTCCGTGCCGGAATTCGCTCCATCACCGCTGACCGTGCACGTGGCACTCGCGTGATCTTCAGCGGCGGGGCGATCGGCAGTGGTGCCACAGAGGCCCAATTGATGGCCGACTACGCGAAGTCGGTGCTCGCGTTCGACGGCACAGTGCTCCTCGAAGATCAAAGCGGGACCACATGGGAGAACATCACGAACGTGATCCCACTGCTCGAAGACGTCGACCGCATCAAGATCGCCTCCCAGCCGGCTCACGCGCTCAAGGCCCGCGCGTACTTGCGGCGGCAGCGCCCCGATCTTGCCGAGCGGCTCGTGCGTGCGGATGACTACCGCCCTGGCGAGTGGATGATCGTCAAACCGCTGCTGGCTCTGTACGGATTGTGGACACTCCGCGGCCTCAAAGCCGACGAACGGAAGATTTCGCTGTAGTCAGCCGCTGTCGCGCCGGCATGGCAGGGAGCCTGGACCTCGTCCCCGTCCACGAGGTCCAGGACAGCGGCCCGCCGTTACACCGTCAGCGCCCGGTCCGTCGGCCGGATCGGGGCGGGCAGCGTGCTCGCGCCCGTCAGGTAGTGATCGACCGCCCGCGCCGCGGAGCGGCCCTCCGCGATCGCCCAGACGATCAGCGACTGACCGCGGCCCGCGTCACCGGCGACGAAGACACCCGGCACATTGGTGGCGTACTCCCCGTCCCGCGCGATGTTGCCACGGGCGTCCAGCTCCAGCCCCAGCTGGTCGACCAGGCCATTCGCCCGGTCCGTGCCCGTGAACCCCATGGCCAGGGTGACCAGTTGGGCCGGGATGCGCCGCTCCGTGCCGGGCTTCTGCACCGGCTTGCCGTCCTTGAACTCCACCTCGATCAGGTGCAGCCACTGCACCCGGCCGACAGTCTCTCCCTTTTCAGGGGCGGAACCCTCGAAGCGGGTCGTGGACACGGAGTAGACCCGCTCGCCGCCCTCCTCATGGGCCGAGGTGACCTTGTAGAGCATGGGGAACGTCGGCCACGGCTGGGCAGCCGTCCGCTCCTCCCCCGGCCGCGGCATGATCTCCAACTGGGTGACGGACGCGGCCCCTTGGCGGTGCGCCGTGCCGACACAGTCGGCGCCCGTGTCACCACCGCCGATGACGACCACATGCTTGCCCTCGGCGGTGATCGGCGGGGCGACGAAGTCGCCCTCCTGCACCTTGTTGGCGACGGGCAGGTACTCCATGGCGAAGTGGATGCCCGTCAGCTCCCGCCCGGGCACCGGCAGGTCACGGGAGGTGGTGGCACCGGCGGCGATGACCACCGCGTCGTAACGGCCGCGGAGCTTCGCGCCGTCGATGTCCCGGCCGATCTCCACCTCGGTACGGAACTTGGTGCCCTCCGCCCGCATCTGCTCGATGCGCCGGTTGATGTGGCGCTTCTCCATCTTGAACTCGGGGATGCCATAGCGCAGCAGCCCGCCGATGCGGTCGGCGCGCTCATAGACGGCCACCGTGTGCCCGGCCCGGGTCAGCTGCTGGGCGGCGGCCAGGCCCGCCGGGCCGGAGCCGATGACGGCGACGGTCTTGCCGGAGAGCCGCTCGGGGGGCTGGGGGGTGACGTCGCCGGTGGCCCAGGCCTTGTCGATGATGGTGACTTCGACGTTCTTGATGGTGACGGGCGGCTGGTTGATGCCCAGTACGCACGCGGACTCGCAGGGGGCGGGGCACAGCCGGCCGGTGAATTCGGGGAAGTTGTTGGTCGCGTGCAGCCGCTCGCTGGCGGCCCGCCAGTCCTCGCGGTAGGCGTAGTCGTTCCACTCGGGGATGAGGTTTCCCAGCGGGCAGCCGTTGTGACAGAACGGGATGCCGCAGTCCATGCAGCGGCCCGCCTGCTTGCTGATGACCGGAAGGAGGGAGCCGGGGACGTACACCTCGTTCCAGTCGCGGACGCGCTCCTCGACCGGGCGGGTGCGGGCGGCCTCGCGGTCGGTGGTGAGAAAGCCCTTCGGGTCAGCCATGGGTCGCCGCCTCCATCATCTTCCGGTGGGTCTCGGTCTCGGAGAGACCGGCTCGCTCGGCGGCATCCTTGGCGGCGAGCACTGCCTTGTAGGTGGGGGGCACGACCTTGCCGAAGCGGGCGGCGGCCGTGTCCCAGTCGGCGAGGAGCGCGGCCGCGACGGTCGAGGCGGTCTCCTCGTGATGGCGGCGCACCACTGAGTGCAGCCACCGCCGGTCGTCGGCGTCGAGGGGTTCGACGGCGGTGGCCAGCTCCTGGTTGACGTTGTCGGGATCGAGGTCGATGACATAGGCGATGCCACCGGACATGCCGGCCGCGAAGTTGCGGCCGGTGGGGCCGAGGACGACGGCCCGGCCGCCGGTCATGTACTCGCAGCCGTGGTCGCCGACGCCCTCACAGACCACGGTGGCACCGGAGTTGCGGACGCAGAACCGTTCGCCGACGCTGCCGCGGAGATACAGTTCGCCGCCGGTGGCGCCATAGGCGAGGGTGTTGCCCGCGATGGTGGAGTACTCGGCGAGGTGGTCGGCGCCCCGGTCGGGGCGGACGACGATCCGGCCGCCGGAGAGGCCCTTGCCGATGTAGTCGTTGGCGTCGCCCTCCAGTCGCAGGGTGACGCCGCGCGGCAGGAAGGCACCGAAGGACTGGCCCGCGGAACCGGTGAAGGTGATGTCGATGGTGTCGTCGGGCAGGCCCGCGCCGCCGAAGCGCTTGGTCACCTCATGGCCGAGCATGGTGCCGACGGTGCGGTTGATGTTGCGGATGGCCACCTGGGCGCGTACCGGCTGGGCCTCCTCGGCACCGACGGTGTTGAGCGCGTCGGCGGCCAGCTTGATCAGCTCATTGTCGAGGGCCTTGGCCAGGCCGTGGTCCTGGTCCGTGGTGCGGTGGCGGGCGGCCCCGGCGGGCAGCTCCGGTACATGGAGCAGCGGCGCCAGGTCCAGGCCCTGTGCCTTCCAGTGGTCGACGGCCCGGGTGGTGTCGAGGAGTCCGGCGCGGCCGACGGCCTCCTCCAGGGTGCGGAAGCCCAGTTCGGCGAGGAGTTCACGGACCTCTTCGGCGATGAACTCAAAGAAGTTGACGACGAACTCGGCCTTGCCGCTGAAGCGTTCGCGCAGCACCGGGTTCTGGGTGGCGATGCCGACCGGGCAGGTGTCCAGGTGGCAGACGCGCATCATGACGCAGCCGGAGACGACCAGCGGTGCGGTGGCGAAGCCGAACTCCTCGGCGCCGAGCAGGGCGGCGACGATCACATCCCGGCCGGTCTTGAGCTGGCCGTCGGTCTGCACCACGATCCGGTCGCGCAGCCCGTTGAGCAGCAGGGTCTGCTGGGTCTCGGCGAGGCCCAGCTCCCAGGGGCCGCCGGCGTGCTTGAGGCTGGTGAGCGGGGAGGCGCCGGTGCCCCCGTCGTGGCCGGAGATCAGCACCACATCGGCGTGTGCCTTGGAGACACCCGCCGCGACGGTGCCGACGCCGACCTCGGAGACCAGCTTCACATGGATGCGGGCGGCCGGGTTGGCGTTCTTGAGGTCGTGGATCAGCTGGGCGAGATCCTCGATGGAGTAGATGTCGTGGTGCGGGGGCGGTGAGATCAGGCCGACGCCGGGGGTGGAGTGCCGGGTCCTGGCCACCCAGGGGTAGACCTTGTGGCCGGGCAGCTGGCCGCCCTCGCCGGGCTTGGCGCCCTGAGCCATCTTGATCTGGATGTCATCGGAGTTGACCAGGTATTCGCTGGTCACGCCGAAGCGGCCGGAGGCGACCTGCTTGATGCTGGAGCGGCGCGCCGGGTCGTGGAGGCGGTCCGGGTCCTCGCCGCCCTCGCCGGTGTTGGACTTGGCGCCCAGCCGGTTCATGGCGATGGCGAGCGTCTCATGGGCCTCGCGGGAAATGGAGCCATAGGACATGGCGCCGGTGGAGAAGCGCTTGACGATCTCGCTGACCGGCTCGACCTCGTCCAGCGGGACGGGCTCGCGGTCGCCCTTGAGCGAGAACAGCCCGCGCAGGGTCATCAGCCGCTCGGACTGCTCGTTCACGCGCTCGGTGTACTGCTTGAAGATGTCGTAGCGCCGGGCGCGGGTGGAGTGCTGGAGCCGGAAGACGGTGTCGGGGTCAAAGAGGTGCGGCTCGCCCTCACGGCGCCACTGGTACTCGCCGCCGATCTCCAGCCTGCGGTGGCTGGCGGGGACGCCGGTGGCCGGGTAGGCCTTGGCGTGCCGGGCTGCGACCTCCTGGGCGATGACGTCTAGGCCCACGCCGCCGATCTTGCTGGCGGTGCCGTGGAAGTAGGTGTCGGAGAAGGACTCGTCCAGCCCGATGGCCTCGAAGATCTGCGCGCCCCGGTAGGAGGCGACGGTGGAGATGCCCATCTTGGACATCACCTTCAACACGCCTTTGCCCAGCGCCCTGATGAGGTTGCGGATCGCGGTCTCGGGGGCGATGTCCGGGAGGAAGGTCCCCGCGCGCACCAGGTCCTCGACGGACTCCATGGCCAGATACGGGTTGACGGCCGCGGCTCCGTAGCCGATCAGCAGCGCGACATGGTGCACCTCGCGGACATCACCGGCCTCCACCAGCAGCCCCACCTGAGTGCGCTGCTTGGTACGGATGAGGTGGTGGTGAATCGCCGAGGTGAGCAACAGTGAGGGGATGGGCGCGTGTTCGGCGTCGGAGTGCCGGTCGGAGAGGACGATCAGGCGGGCGCCGCCCTCGATCGCCGCATCGGCCTCGGCGCACATCTCGGTCAGCCGGGCGGCGAGTTCCCGGCCGCCGCCGCTCACCCGGTAGAGGCCGGAGAGGGTGGCGGCCTTCAGGCCCGGCAGGTCGCCGTCGGCGTTGATGTGGATGAGCTTGGCCAGCTCGTCGTTGTCGATCACCGGGAACGGCAGGGTGACGCTGCGGCAGGAGGCCGCGGTCGGCTCCAGCAGGTTGCCCTGCGGGCCGAGGGAGGAGATCAGGGAGGTGACCAGCTCCTCCCGGATGGCGTCCAGCGGCGGGTTGGTGACCTGCGCGAAGAGCTGGGTGAAGTAGTCGAAGAGCAGCCGCGGGCGCTCGGAGAGCGCGGCGATCGGCGAGTCCGTGCCCATCGAACCGATGGGCTCCGCGCCGGACTTGGCCATGGGCGCGAGGATGACCCGCAGCTCCTCCTCGGTGTAGCCGAAGGTCTGCTGGCGGCGGGTGACCGAGGCGTGGGTGTGCACGATGTGCTCGCGCTCGGGGAGGTCCTTGAGCTGGATGAGCCCGGCCTCCAGCCACTCCCGGTAGGGCTGTTCGGCCGCCAGGGCGGCCTTGATCTCGTCGTCCTCGATGATGCGGTGCTCGGCGGTGTCGACCAGGAACATCCGGCCCGGCTGGAGGCGGCCCTTGCGGACGACCCTGGCGGGGTCGATGTCCAGGACGCCGACCTCGGAGGAGAGGACGACCAGCCCCTCATCGGTGACCCAGTAGCGGCCCGGGCGCAGGCCGTTGCGGTCGAGAACGGCGCCGACGACCGTGCCATCGGTGAAGGTCACACAGGCCGGTCCGTCCCAGGGCTCCATCAGGGTGGAGTGGTACTGGTAGAAGGCGCGCCGGGCCGGGTCCATGGCGGTGTGGTTCTCCCAGGCCTCCGGGATCATCATCAGCACGCTGTGCGGCAGCGAACGCCCGCCCAGGTGGAGCAGTTCCAGCACCTCGTCGAAGGAGGCGGAGTCGGAGGCGTCCGGGGTACAGACCGGGAAGATCCGCTCCAGGCTCCCGCCTTCGCCGCTGTGCCCATGGTCGGCGGAGCCGCTGTGCCCATGGTCGGCGGAGCCGCTGCGCCCATGGTCGGCGGAGCCGAACAGCTCGGAGGCCAGCTGGGATTCCCGGGCCCGCATCCAATTGCGGTTGCCGCCCACCGTGTTGATCTCGCCGTTGTGCGCGACAAAGCGGTACGGGTGGGCGAGCGGCCAGCTGGGGAAGGTGTTGGTGGAGAACCGGGAGTGCACCAGGGCGATGGCCGTGGCGAAGCGGCGGTCGGAGAGGTCCGGGAAGAACGGCTCCAACTGCCCGGTGGTGAGCATGCCCTTGTAGATGAGGGTGCGGGCGGAGAGCGAGGGGAAGTAGACCCCGGCCTCGCGCTCGGCACGCTTGCGCAGTACGAACGCCTTGCGGTCGAGGGCGATCCCGCTGCTCACGCCATCCGCTACGAACAGCTGCCGGAACTCGGGCATGGTGCCGCGGGCGGCACTGCCGAGCAGTTCGGGGGCGACCGGGACGGCACGCCAGCCGAGGACGGTCAGGCCCTCCTCGGCGGCGATCGTCTCGACCTGCGAGACGGCGGTCTCGGCAGCTGCCGGAAGGAAGGCGATGCCCACCGCGTAGGCCCCCGGAGCCGGGAGCTCGAACCCGACGCTCTCGCGCAGGAAGGCGTCCGGGACCTGCACCAGGATGCCCGCGCCGTCGCCCGAGTCCGGCTCGGAGCCGGTGGCGCCGCGGTGTTCGAGATTGCGCAGGACGGTGAGCGCCTGTTCCACCAGCGCATGGCTCGCCTCGCCGGTGAGCGTCGCGACAAAGCCCACGCCGCAGGCGTCGTGCTCATTGCGCGGGTCGTACAGTCCCTGCTGGGCGGGGTGGGATGCAGAACGCATCGGCGCTCCCGTCGTCGTCTTGGCAGTCATGGCGTGTGCATGTGCCGAGGGACGACGTTGGCCCTCCGCGAAGTTGGTGCAGGCTACATGATGGGGCAATTCTCGCAAAGCGGATACTGCGTTCCATCATGTGGACGATGCCGTGTGGCTGAGCGCTTCGCAGTCTGCCGGGGATCGCCCGGTTCGAAGGCGCCGGACACGGCGCAACGCGGGCGGCGTTGCCCGCGGCGCTTGGGGATTGTGCCCTGCTGTCAAAGCCTTGAAACCGCGAGGAAACCTGCACGTTATGCGGTGGCCCGCATAGAGCATCACCCGATGGCGGTGCCAAACGCAATACCGAGGAGGTATGTCACACCCGCGGCGGCCCCGCCGAGCAGCAGCTGGCGCAGTCCGCTGAACCACCACGACCGGGCCGTGACCCGGGCGACGACGGCGCCGCAGGCGAAGAGACCGCCGAGGGCCAGCAGGATGGCGGGCCACAGCTGGTTCATGCCGAGCAGGTAGGGCAGCACGGGCAGCAGCGCGCCCAGCGCGAAGGAGCCGAAGGAGGCCACCGCGGCGGTCATCGGCGACGGCAGATCGGAGGGGTCTATGCCCAGCTCCTCGCGGGCGTGGATCTCCAACGCCTGCTCCGGGTCGTTGGACAGCTGCCGGGCGACCTCGCGGGCGAGCGCGGGCTCCACGCCCCGTGACTCATAGAGCGCGGCCAGCTCCTCCAGCTCGTCGACCGGGTATTTGCGCAGCTCGCCGCGCTCGACGTCCAGCTCGGCCAGGACGAGCTCACGCTGTGAGGCGACCGAGGTGTACTCGCCGACGGCCATGGAGAAGGCCCCGGCCGCGAGCCCGGCCAGGCCGGTGATCACTATGGTCTGTGAGGTGGCGGAGCCGCCGGCCACGCCCGTCATCAGGGCCAGGTTGGACACCAGCCCGTCCATGGCGCCGAAGACGGCGGGGCGCAGCCAGCCGCCGTTGACATCGCGGTGCGTGTGGTTGTCACGGTGGGCGATGTGCGGCGTGGCGACGGTGTCGAGGACAGACATGCTCCGGGTGCTCCCTTCCCGGGGGCGGAGCCTGTCGCTTCACCCCCATCCGATGTCGAAGGTACGCACGAATGAGGGTGATCCGCTAGCAAGGAAGGCCGAACTTACCGCGCTGACCTGCGGTTTTGTAAAACAGGGGTCAGCGTTTGGTGGCCGGCTCGGAGTCCGGGCCGGTGCCGGTGTCGCGCCCCTCGGCGGGCTTGCCGACGGGCTTGCCGTCCCGCTCGCCGTCCCCGCCGTCCCCGCCGTTCTCGGTGGCCCCGCCGTTCTCGGTGGCCCCGCCGTCCCCGGTGGCCGCCGGGGCCGCCACCGCCGTCGGTTCGACGACCGCCTCCCGGCCGGGGACCCGCTTGTTGGAGAGCACGATGTAGGCGACCGCCGCGAGGAAGAGCAGGATCGCCGTCCAGTCGTTGAGCCGCAGGCCCAGCACATGGTGGGCGGTGTCCACCCGCAGGTACTCGGTCCAGAACCGGCCCACCGTGTACGCGGCCACATAGAGGGCGAACGCCCGCCCGTGTCCCAGCTTGAACCTGCGGTCCGCCCAGATCACCAGGGCCGCGACGCCCAGGCACCACAGCGACTCGTACAGGAAGGTCGGGTGGTACGTTCCGGCGACGCGGCCGACCGCCGGATCGGCGTCGATCTTCAGCGCCCAGGGCAGGTCCGTCGGCTTGCCGTAGAGCTCCTGGTTGAACCAGTTGCCCCAGCGGCCGATGGCCTGGGCGATGGCAATGCCGGGCGCCAGGGCGTCCGCCCAGGCGGGGAGCGGAATGCCGCGGCGTCGGCAGCCGATCCAGGCGCCCACGGCACCCAGGGCGACGGCGCCCCAGATGCCGAGCCCGCCTTCCCAGATCTTGAAGGCGTCGACCCAGTTGCGGCCCTCACCGAAGTACAGCTCATAGTCGGTGATCACGTGGTAGAGCCGGCCGCCGACCAGGCCGAACGGCACCGCCCACACGGCGATGTCGGCGACCGTCCCGGCCCGGCCGCCGCGCGCGATCCAGCGTCGGTTGCCGAGCCAGACGGCGACGAAGACGCCGATGATGATGCAGAAGGCATAGCCGCGCAGCGGGATCGGCCCGAGGTGGAGCACGCCGGTCGACGGGCTGGGAATGTATGCGAGATTCATGGCACCACCGACGCTACCCTGCCGGGACGCGCAAGCGGCAACCCACCCGGCACAACAGCTGCGTAACGAGCTTCCCTGCTCAGCTCCTGGCCGCCTCAGCTCTTGGGCGTCGCCGCGGCCAGCTCCCGCAGCTTGGCCGGGGTCAGCGGATTGGCCGGGTCGGCGTAGATGCTCTTGCCGTTGAGCAGCACGGTGGGGGTGGCGTGGTAGGCGCCCTTGTTGAAGGCCTCCTGGTTGTGCCGCACCCAGGAGTCGTGGGTGCCGTCGTCCACGCACTTCTGGAAGCCCGGGGTGTTGAGCTCCCCGACCTTGCCCGCCAGCTCGATCAGGCGGGACTTCTTGGCGTAGGCGTCATTGGTCTCCGGCGGCTGGTTCTTGTACAGCAGGTCGTGGTAGGCCGCGAACCTGCCCGCGTCCTGGGCGCAGGCGGCCGCGTTGGCCGCGTTGATCGAGCCCTTGCCGCCGAGGTTCTTGTCGATGAGCGTGACGATGTGGTACTCGGCCCTGAGGCGGCCCTTGTCCTCCAGCCCGTGGATGGTGTCCCGGAAGGCGTTCTCGAACTGGGCGCAGGCCGGGCAGCGGAAGTCCTCGTAGACCACCAGGGTGGCCTTGGCGGCGGGCTTGCCGACCGGGATGGCGGAGCCGTCCTTGCCGAGGGCGCCCTGGGGGGCCACGGCGGGGGCGGCGGCCTTCGGCTTGCCGCCGCCCTTGCCCGCGGTGGCGGCCCAGACCGCGGCCCCGCCGCCGATGCCGAGCACCGCCACCACCACACCGGCCATCCTGGCCTGTCGTTTGAGATTCCCCCGCGCCTCTTCTCTCCGGCGCTGTTCCTGCAGCCGCTCGCGGGCGCTGCGCTTTCCGTCACTGTTCTTCTGACTCACGTCCCCGTACAACGAACCGGGGGTGCGCTCTCGCACACCCCCGGCGGCAAGTTCCGTCGAACGGGTTAGCCGCGCTTGCGCACGCCCTCCGCGAGTTCACCCGCGAGGGTGCGCACCGCGGCAAGCCCGGTCTCCAGGTCCGGGGCGTCCAGCAGCCGCTTGACGAAGGCCGAGCCGACGATGACACCATCGGCGAACTGGGCGACCTCGGCCGCCTGTTGGGCGTTGGAGACGCCGAGGCCGACGCAGACCGGCAATTCGGTCACGGCCCGGGTGCGGCGCACCAGCTGCCGGGCCTCCTGGCCCACGGACTCCCGGGTGCCGGTGACGCCCATCAGCGAGGCCGCGTAGACAAAGCCGCTGCCCGCTGCCGTGATCTTGGCCAGCCGGTCGTCGCGGCTGCTCGGCGCGACCACGAACACCGTGGCCAGGCCGTGCTGTTGGGCCGCCTTCCGCCAGGCCTCGGACTCCTCGACCGGCAGGTCCGGCAGGATGCAGCCCGCTCCCCCGGCCGCGCCGAGCTCGGCGGCGAACCGTTCGGGGCCATGGCGGTCGACGGGGTTCCAGTACGTCATGCACAGGATGGGCGCGCCGGTCGCCCGGTGCGCCCGGCGGACCGTGTCGATCACATCGGCGATCCGCACCCCGCCGCGCAGGGCGATGTCGTCGGCGGTCTGGATGACCGGGCCGTCCAGGACCGGGTCGCTGTGCGGGAGTCCGACCTCGACGATGTCACAACCGCCGTCGAGCATCGCGGTGATGGCCCGTACGCCGTCGTCCACGGTGGGGAAGCCGGCCGGGAGGTAGCCGACGAGTGCGGCGCGGTTCTCCGCCTTGGCGGCGGCGATGACGGAGTTCAGCAACTCCAGGTTCCCTGCCATCACTTGGCCTCCTGCTTCTCGTCGGCCTCGTCGTAGAGCCCGAAGTAGCGGGCGGCCGTGTCCATGTCCTTGTCGCCGCGCCCGGAGAGGTTCACCAGGATCAGCCCGTCGGGGCCCAGTTCCTGGCCGACGTCGAGCGCGCCGGCCAGGGCGTGGGCGCTCTCGATGGCCGGGATGATGCCCTCGGTGCGGGAGAGCAGGCGCAGGGCCTCCATGGCCTCGCCGTCGGTGACGGCCCGGTATTCGGCCCGGCCGAGGTCCTTGAGGTAGGAGTGCTCGGGGCCGATGCCGGGGTAGTCGAGCCCGGCCGAGATCGAGTAGGGCTCGGTGATCTGGCCGTCCTCGTCCTGCAGGACGTAGGAGCGGGAGCCGTGCAGGATGCCCGGGCTGCCCTGGGTGAGGGTGGCCGCGTGCTCGCCGGTCCCCACGCCGTGTCCGCCGGGTTCGCAGCCGATGAGCCGGACGCCGTCGTCGGGCAGGAAGGCGTGGAACAGCCCGATGGCGTTGGAACCGCCGCCGACGCAGGCCAGGGCCGCGTCCGGCAACCGGCCGGTGCGCTCCAGGAGTTGGCGGCGGGCCTCCACGCCGATGACCCGGTGGAAGTCTCGGACCATCGCGGGGAAGGGGTGGGGGCCGGCCACCGTGCCGAAGAGGTAGTGGGTGCGGTCCACATTGGCGACCCAGTCGCGGAACGCCTCGTTGATGGCGTCCTTGAGGGTGCGGCTGCCGGACTTCACGGAGATGACCTCGGCGCCGAGCATCCGCATCCGGGCGACGTTCAGCGCCTGGCGCCGGGTGTCGACCTCGCCCATGTAGATGGTGCACTCCAGGCCGAAGAGCGCACAGGCGGTGGCAGTGGCGACGCCATGCTGGCCGGCGCCGGTCTCGGCGATGACCCGGGTCTTGCCCATGCGCCGGGTGAGCAGGGCCTGGCCCAGCACATTGTTGATCTTGTGGGATCCGGTGTGGTTGAGGTCCTCGCGCTTGAGGAACACCCGGGCGCCGCCCGCGTGTTCGGCGAAGCGGGACACCTCGGTCAGCGCGCTGGGGCGCCCGGTGTAGTTGACCAGCAGGTCGTCGAGCTCGGCCGCGAAGGCGGGGTCCGCCTTGGCCTTCTCGTACTCCACGGCCACCTCGTCGACGGCGGCGACGAGTGCCTCGGGGATGAACTTGCCGCCGAACGCGCCGAAGTAACCGGCGGCGGTGGGGACTTGACCCTCTGGGTCGGGAATGAAGAAGTCAGAGGACACTGAAGGTACTCCTGGGGTGACGGTCAATGCGGGCGGGTATGCCCATGGCTTCGGTTACCACGCCACCCGACGCCATCGGCGCCCGTTGACCTGCCCCGGCTCGCACCCGATGTGATACCGCACCCTGCGGCCCCGTACCCGCCGGGCAGGCGCACGACAGCCCCGGGGGCGGCACCCCCGAGCCAGACGTGCGCACCCGGCCACGTGCTCAGCCCCTGCCGTGCCGCAGCGCGGGGTGCGCCCCGGCCGCCACCAGATCGGCGACGGCGCCCTTGGGGTCGCGGCCGGTGACCAGCGACTCGCCCACCAGCACCGCGTCCGCCCCGTCGTTGGCATAGGCGATCAGGTCGTGCGGGCCGCGCACCCCGGACTCCGCGATCTTGATGATCCCGTCCGGAATCTCCGGTGCGACCCGGGCGAAGTTGCCCCGGTCCACCTCAAGGGTCTTGAGGTTGCGGGCGTTGACGCCGATGACCCGGGCGCCCGCGGCGACCGCCCGCTCCGCCTCTTCCTCGTCGTGCACCTCCACCAGCGGGGTGAGCCCGATGGACTCGGCCCGCTCGATCAGGGAGACCAGCGCCTCCTGTTCGAGCGCGGCGACGATCAGCAGGGCCAGGTCGGCGCCGTGGGCGCGCGCCTCCCACAGCTGGTAGGCGGTGACGATGAAGTCCTTGCGCAGCACCGGGATGTCGACCTGGGCGCGCACCGCCGCCAGGTCGGCGAGGGAGCCGCCGAAGCGCCGCTGTTCGGTCAGCACGCTGATGACCGCCGCGCCGCCCGCCTCGTACTCCGCGGCGAGCCCGGCGGGGTCGGCGATCGCGGCGAGCGCTCCCTTGGACGGGCTGGACCGCTTGACCTCGCAGATCACGGCGACGTTCTCGCCGCGCAGTGCGGCGGCGCCGTCCCGGGCCTGCGGCGCCCTGGCCGCCCGCTCCTTGAGTTCGTCGAGGCTGACGCGCGCCTGCCGCTCGGCGAGGTCGGCACGGACTCCGTCGATGATCTCGTCGAGCACACTCACGCGAGCGGCCCCCTTCCGAACTCGGATCGTCTGGGCTGATGCGATGCGTACCACCTCACCAGCACACTGCGATGGTACTTGCCGTCGGGCAGAGGTTTCGCATCCGGTTGACGCACGTCCCACCAGGTGGACGCGTCAGGGGACCAGCGCCGCGCCGAAGGGCAGGTTCCGGGCCACCGTGAAGGCCGCCAGCAGGGCGCCGAGCGCCCACCAGTGGACCGGGCGCAGCCGGAGCGGCATGCCACCGCCGGTGCGTGCGGCCCGGACCACCCAGACCGCCCAGAAAACAGCGAACGCCGCGTATCCGGCCACTGCGAGGGCATTGGCGCCGAGCGCGGCGGCAAGATCGCCGTGGACGAGGGCGTGCAGGCCGCGCAGGCCGCCGCAGCCGGGGCAGTGGATGCCGGTGTGGCGCAGCAGCGGGCAGGCGGGGTAGTGGCCGGGCCGGTTGGGGTCCACCGCCCCGACATAGCCTGCGGCGGCGGCGAGGGCGGCGGCGACGCCCAGCGGGGCGGCGAGGCGGCGCGCGAGCAGGGCGGCGGGGGCGAGGTGCGGCACACCGCCGAGTGTGCGCCGGAACCGGTGAAGGCGCAGCTCAGGGCGTGCGGACGGGCCCGGGCCGCGCCTTGGCGGAGGGGACGGCGGTCAGCTCTGGGCCTGCGGCTGGGCGCTGGGCAGGGTCTCCACCTGACCGCGGCCCATCAGACGCATGATCCCGCCGACGACGGCGCCGAGGACGGTGAGGCCGACTCCGGCCCAGAAGCCGACCGGCTTGGACATCACGATGAACACGCTGGCGACGCAGAAGCCGATGAAGCTGATGGTGACACCGGTCCAGGCGGCCGGGGTGCGACCGTGATGGTACTTGTGCATGGGTTTGACTCCTCGCTGCTGTGTCGCGCCCGCGGGCGCGAAGAACGCTCGCCGGTCATTGTTCCCGACGGCCCGGGGTGGTGCGGACGTGGGGTCGGCCTCAGCGGCTCGTGTCGCCGGTCGGGTCCTCGCCGCGGTCGAGGGCCTTCCACAGCTCCTCGGGGCGTTCGGGGTCGGGGGTGGTGCGCGGGCGGCGGGGGCGGGGGGTGCCGTCGCGCTCGTAGCGGCCGGACATCGCGGGCCAGTGGCGGCCGTGGCGCAGCGCCAGCAGCCCGGCGAGGAGCAGCAGGACGCCGCCCGCGAGGGCGGCCCACGGCCAGCCGGTGTGGGTGACGTGCTCGATGGCGGTGCCGGTGACGCCGGTGGTCCTGGAGGCCTTCTCCTCCAGGGCGGCGGTGTCGGTGGCACCGGTGAGGGAGCCCGCGACGACTCCGGCGCCGCTGAGCGCGAGCAGCGCGGCGACGAGGGTGCGGCCGACGCCGCGGACGGCGAAGACGGCGACCAGCGCGGCCAGGGCGACGATCGCCAGGGCGCCGGGCAGGCCGGTGATGTCCTGTCCGCTGGCGTGCTCGCGCACGGCGTTGCCGATGCCGGCCGCCGAGCCCTCGGCCCAGGTGCGGCCGCCGGCGAGGAGGACGAGCGCGGCACCGAGGGCCGTGCACAGCAGCGCCACGGCGACGCTGCGGCGGCTGCCCCGGCCGGGGGACGGCACGGGCTCGGCGTGGGTACGGGGATGGGGTACGGCTGCGCTCACGGTTCCACTATCCCCTGGGCGCCGGCGCCCCGCGCAGCCGGGGTCAGCAAGGCAGCCGGGGTCACGAGGGCACCTCCGGCCGGGTGAGGTGGGCCGCGCCGTGTACGGCGCGCAGCACGGCGGCGGCCTTGTTGCGGCACTCGGCGTCCTCGGCGACCGGGTCGGAGTCGGCGACGATGCCCGCGCCGGCCTGGATGTAGGCGGTGCCGTCGCGCAGCAGTGCGGTGCGGATGGCGATGGCGGTGTCGGAGTCCCCGGCGAAGTCGAGGTAGCCGACGCAGCCGCCGTAGAGGCCGCGGCGGGCGGGTTCCAGCTCTTCGATGATCTGCATGGCGCGTGGTTTGGGCGCGCCGGACAGGGTCCCGGCGGGGAAGCAGGCGGTGAGCACGTCGAAGGCGGTGCGGCCGGGGGCGAGGCGGCCGGTGACGGTGGAGACGATGTGCATCACATGGCTGTAGCGCTCGATCGACATGAAGTCGACGACCTCGACGCTGCCGGGTTCGCAGACCCGGCCCAGGTCATTGCGGCCGAGGTCGACGAGCATCAGGTGCTCGGCGCGCTCCTTGGGGTCGGCGAGCAGTTCCTCGCCGAGCGCGGCGTCGGCCTGCGGGGTGGCGCCGCGCGGCCGGGTACCGGCGATGGGGTGCACCATGGCGTGCCCGTCCTCGACCTTGACCAGCGCCTCGGGGCTGGAGCCGACGACATCGAATCCGTCGAAGCGGAACAGGTACATATACGGGCTGGGGTTGGTCGCCCGCAGCACCCGGTAGACGTCCAGCGCGGAGGCCGTGCACGGGGTCTCGAACCGCTGGGAGGGCACGACCTGGAAGGCCTCGCCCGCCCGGATGCGTTCCTTGATGTCCTCGACGGCCGCCATGAAGTCCGGGCCGCCCCAGCGGGCGGTGAATGCGGGCAGTTCGGAGGGCGGCAGGGTGGCGGGGCTGGTGGGTGCGGACCGGTTGAGGTCGGCGGCCATCGCGTCCAGGCGGGCCACGGCGTCGGCGTGGGCCTCGTCGATGCCGGTGTCGAGGTCGTTGTGGTTGATCGCGTTGGCGATCAGCAGGACGGTGCCGTTCCAGTGGTCGAGGACGGCGAGGTCCGAGGTGAGCAGCATGGTCAGCTCGGGCAGGCCGAGGCTCTCCGGTTCGCCCCGGTGGGTGCCGATCTTCTCCAGGCGGCGGACGATGTCATAGCCGAGGTAACCCACCATGCCGCCGGTGAAGGGCGGCAGGCCCACGCCCTCGATGAGGTCGCGGGGGGTGTGCAGGGTTTCGAGCGTGGTCCGCAGGGCGTGCAGCGGGTCGCCGTCGGTGGGCACGCCGACGGGCGGGGTGCCGAGCCAGTGGGCCGCTCCGTCGCGCACCGTCAGGGTGGCGGCGCTGCGCACGCCGATGAAGGAGTAGCGCGACCAGGTGCGGCCGTTCTCGGCCGACTCCAGCAGGAAGGTGCCGGGCCGTTCGGCCGCGAGCTTGCGGTAGAGGCCGACGGGGGTGTCGCCGTCGGCGAGGAAGCGGCGGGTGACCGGGATGACCCGGCGGTCCTTGGCGAGTGCGCGGAAGGTGTCGGCGTCCGGGATGACGGACCCGTCGGAGGCGGATGCGGTGACGGCCATGGCCCGGAGCCTACTGGGCCAGCGGCAGGTCACCGGAGTCGAAACAGGTGCGGTCGCCGGTGTGGCAGGCGGGGCCGACCTGGTCGACCTTGACCAGCAGGGTGTCCGCGTCGCAGTCCAGGGCCACGGACTTGACGTGCTGGACGTGTCCGGAGGTGTCGCCCTTGACCCAGTACTCCTGCCGGCTGCGGCTCCAGTAGGTGCAGCGGCCGGTGGTGAGGGTGCGGTGCAGGGCCTCGTCGTCCATCCAGCCGAGCATCAGCACCTCGCCGGTGTCGTACTGCTGGGCGACGGCGGGGACCAGGCCGTCGGCGTCGCGCTTGAGGCGGGCGGCGATGGCGGGGTCGAGGGCGGAGGAGCCGGTGGGGATGCGGGCGGTCATGAATTCATGATGCCGGAGGCCCCTTGCCGTATCCCACTCGCACGGTTGTCGGAGGCATGCGGCATGCTTCCGTCATGACCACACCGCCTCCGCCGCCTCCGTCGAATCCGCCGCAACCTCCCGGCGGCGGCGGTGGTTTCGGCCCGCCGCAGGGCTTTGGCCCCCCGCCCGGACAGCAGCCGCCGCCCTTTGGGCAGCAGCCGCCCCAGGATCAGCCCGGGTACGGCCAGGGGCAGCCGGGCCATGGCCAGGGGCAGGGCTTCGGGCCGTATGGGCCGTACGGCCAGCAGCCCATGCCGCCCGGGCCGCCGGCGCCGTCCGGTGGCAATGGCGCGAAGATCGCGGCGATCGTGGTCGCGGTGGTGCTGGTCGTGGGGCTGGCCGTCGGCGGCGTCATCTACGCCAACCGGGGCGGGAAGAGCGAGCCGGTGGCGAAGTCGTCCCCCTCGCCCGCGTCCGCCTCGCCGAGCGACAGCGCCTCGCCGTCACCGGCGGACTCCCCCTCGCTGCCCGGCCCGGGCGGTGGCGGCATACCCAGCCGCGATGTGAACACGCCGTCGCCTTCCACCACCCCGCTGATCAACCTGAAGATCGGCGAGTGCTTCGACCATCCGTCGATGACCCCCTCCGTGACCAAGGTGGAGAAGAAGTCCTGCAACGGCACGCATGACGGTGAGGTGGTCGCGACCGAGACCCTCGACGGCCCGATGGGCAATGACTCGGAGATCAAGGAGAAGGCCCTGGGGCTGTGCAAGGCGGACGCCCAGAAGAAGCTGAATTCCATAGGCGACGGCAAGCGGTACTACTACTTTGCGCTGTACCCGACCAAGCTGGCCTTCCTGATCCGCGGCGAGCGCACCGTCGCCTGCTCGCTCACCCGCAGCGACAGCCCGGGCGGCGCCAAGCTGACCGAGCCCCTGCCGTAGGGGGCGGGCGCGGCAGCGTGGCATGGGTGGGGTGGTCACCGTAGGGTGACGTCATGTCAACTCACGCACAGCGCGAACGCCTGCTCCTGGCTGACCTGTTGGAGACGGCGGGGCCGCACGCCCCGACGCTCTGCGAGGGCTGGGGCACCCGTGATCTGGCGGCCCACCTGGTGGTGCGCGAACGCCGCTCCGACGCGGCCGCCGGTGCACTGATCAAGCCGCTGGCCGCCCGACTGGAACGAGTGCAGGCCGAATTCGCCGCGAAACCGTACGAGGAGCTGCTCCAGCTCATCCGCACCGGTCCGCCGCGCACCTCGCCGTTCGCCCTCAAGCAGATCGACGAGGCGGCCAACACCGTCGAGTTCTATGTGCACACCGAGGACGTGCGCCGCGCCCAGCCGGACTGGACGCCGCGCGAGCTCGACCCGGTCTTCGCCGATGTGCTGTGGAACCGCCTGGAGAAGGCAGGGCGGCTGGTCGGCCGCAAGTCGCCGGTCGGTCTGGTGCTGCGCCGGCCCGACGGCCGCACGGTGGTGGCCCGCCGCGGTGCCCCGGTGGTCACGGTCACCGGCGAGCCCGGCGAGCTGACCATGTTCGCCTTCGGCCGCCAGGACGCCGCCCGGGTGGAGCTGGACGGGGACGAGGCGGCCATCGCAAAGCTGCGGGCGGCGAAGCTGGGCATCTGACCAGCAGGATCGCGGTTCTCCGGGGGGCCGATTCTCGAGGGGGGTGACCGGAAACGACGCTAAGAAGGTGCCCACCATGGTTTTCCCCAGCAGATCCTCCCTCGGCGGCCTCGGCAGCCTCCCCGACCCCGCCGCGACCGCCACCTCCGCCGGGCTCCTGCTGCTGCGCCTGATGCTCGGCCTGACCATGGCCGCGCATGGCGCGCAGAAGCTCTTCGGCTGGTTCGGCGGGGCCGGCATCGACGGCACGGCCAAGGGCTTCACCGAACTCGGCTATCCGGCCGGCAAGGCCATGGCCGTGGTGGCCGGGCTCAGCGAGGGCCTGGGCGGCGTCGGCCTCTTCCTGGGCCTGCTCACCCCGCTGGCGGCGGCCGCGATCCTCGGCACGATGATCAACGCGCTCGATGTGACCTGGTCCGGCGGGTTCTTCGTCCCCAACGGCGTGGAGTACACGCTGCTGGTCGCCGTGGCCGCGGCGGCGCTCGCCCTGGCCGGGCCCGGGCGGTACGCGGCCGACCACTTCCTGCCGGTGCTGCGTGAGCACCGGCTCGGCTATGGGGTCGGGGCGATCATCCTGGCGGCGGTGGCGTCGGCCGCGATCCTGCTGACGCGGTCCTGACGAGGCCCTGACAAACCCCCGCCGCGCCTACCGCACCGGTTGCCCGGCCGCCCGCAGTGCCCCCTTGACCTCGGAGATCCGCAGATCACCGAAGTGGAAGACCGACGCGGCCAGCACCGCGTCCGCCCCTGCCGCCACCGCCGGGGCGAAGTGCTCGAGCCGCCCGGCGCCCCCACTGGCGATCACCGGCACGGTGACGTGCTCGCGCACGGCCCGGATCAGCTCGGTGTCATAGCCGTCCTTGGTGCCGTCCGCGTCCATGGAGTTGAGCAGGATCTCCCCCGCGCCCAGCTCCGCCGCGCGGTGCGCCCACTCCACCGCGTCCAGGCCGGTACCCCGGCGGCCGCCGTGGGTGGTGACCTCGAACGTCCCGGTCGAGCCCGGGCGGGAGGAAGCGCGGCGGGCGTCCACCGAGAGCACCAGCACCTGGCTGCCGAACCGCTCCGCGATCTCCCGGATCAGCTCGGGCCGGGCGATCGCCGCGGTATTGACGCCGACCTTGTCCGCGCCCGCCCGCAGCAGCCGGTCGACGTCCTGCGCGGTACGGACGCCGCCGCCCACGGTGAGCGGGATGAAGACCTGCTCCGCCGTGCGGCGCACCACGTCATAGGTGGTCTCGCGATGGCCGGCGGAGGCGGTGATGTCCAGGAAGGTCAGCTCGTCGGCGCCCTCCTGCCCGTAGATCCGGGCCATTTCGACGGGGTCGCCCGCGTCGCGCAGGTTCTGGAAATTGACGCCCTTGACGACCCGGCCGTTGTCCACGTCCAGGCAGGGAATGACTCGCACCGCGAGGGTCACGCGGATTCTCCTCCAAATGCTTCCACTTCCACTTCGACCAGCACCCGCGAGTCGACGAAACCGGAGACCACCACCATGGTCGCGGCGGGCCGCACGGCGTTGAAGAGCTCCTTGTGAGCGCGGCCGACGGCGTCCACGTCCCGCGCATGGGTGAGGTACATGCGGGTGCGGACGACCGACTCGGGGCCCAGCCCGAAGCGTTTGAGCGCCTCAAGGGCGTTGCCGAAGGCCACCTTGGTCTGCTCATACGGGTCTCCCTCGCCCTGGAGGACGCCGTGCACCAGCGGCATCGTCCCGGCGACGAGGACCCGGTCCCCGGCCGCCACGGCGCGTGCGAAGCCGATCGACTCTTCCCAGGGACTGTCCGTCTGCACACGCCGTGGGGTTTCACTCATGCGGACACTGCCTCCAGGGCTTCTTCCAAGGTGAACGCCTTGGCGTAGAGAGCCTTGCCGACGATGGCACCTTCGACGCCCTCCGGTACCAGAGTGGCGATTGCCCGCAGATCGTCAAGAGAGGAGACACCCCCGGAGGCGACGACCGGCTTGTCGGTGGCCGCGCAGACGTTCTTCAGCAGTTCCAGGTTGGGGCCCTGGAGGGTGCCGTCCTTGGCGATGTCGGTGACCACGTAGCGGGCGCAGCCCTCGGAGTCCAGACGGGCCAGGGTCTCATAGAGGTCGCCGCCGTCGCGGGTCCAGCCGCGGCCGCGCAGGGTGGTGCCGCGTACGTCCAGGCCGACCGCGATCCGGTCGCCGTGCTCGGCGATGGCCCGGGCCACCCACTCGGGGGCCTCCAGGGCGGCGGTGCCGAGGTTGACCCGGGTGCAGCCGGTGGCGAGGGCGGCGGCCAGCGAGGCGTCGTCGCGGATGCCGCCGGACAGCTCGACCTTGATGTCCATGGAGCGGACGACCTCGGCGATCTGCGCCCGGTTGTCGCCGGTGCCGAAGGCCGCGTCGAGGTCGACCAGGTGCAGCCACTCGGCACCGGAGCGCTGCCAGGCCAGGGCGGCGGCCAGCGGATCGCCGTAGGAGGTCTCGGACCCGGACTCGCCGTGCACCAGGCGCACGGCCTGCCCGTCGCGGACGTCGACGGCGGGGAGGAGTTCGAGCATGCTTGCAGTCGGCACGGTCACAGGGTTCCGATCCAGTTGGTGAGGAGCCGGGATCCGGCGTCGCCGGACTTTTCGGGGTGGAACTGGGTGGCCCAGAGCGGGCCGTTCTCCACGGCGGCGACGAACGGTTCGCCATGGGTGGCCCAGGTGACCTTGGGCGGCCGGATGGCCTCGTTGGTGATCTCGAGGTGCCATTCGCGGACGGCGTAGGAGTGGACGAAGTAGTAGCGGGTGCCGGCGTCCAGTCCGGCGAACAGCCGGGAGCCCTCGGCGGGGCGGACCGTGTTCCAGCCCATGTGCGGGACGACCGGCGCCTTGAGCGGCTCGACGACGCCGGGCCACTCGTCGAGGCCCTCGGTCTCGACGCCGTGCTCGATGCCCCGTTCGAAGAGGATCTGCATGCCGACGCAGATGCCCATCACCGGCCGGCTGCCGGACAGCCGCCGCCCGATGATCCAGTCGCCGCGCGCGGCGCGCAGCCCCCGCATGCAGGCCGCGAACGCGCCGACGCCGGGGACCAGCAGCCCGTCGGCGTGCATCGCCCGGTCGTAGTCACCGGTGATCTCGACCTCCGCGCCGACATGCGCAAGGGCACGCTCGGCGGACCGGACGTTGCCAAAGCCGTAGTCGAAGACGACCACCTTCTTACGGCTCATGACCACAGCCCCTCGATGCGCATCCCGCCGGCGAGGAGGCACATCGCGGCCCCGATGCCGAGCAGCACAATGACGCTCTTGGGCATGCCCTGCTTGATGAAGGAGATGATCCCGCCGATCAGGAACAGGCCGACGATGATCAGCGCGGCGGAAAGGCCGGTCACAGTACTCCCTCGTTCTCCCCCAGGCTTCGCCCGGGAGGTACCCCCACTCCGCCCACGCGGCGCAGAGGTGCGGCCATCACATCCGTCTGCGGCCCGGCGGCCGCGCGCGCGTCGCTCACAGCGCACCCTTCGTGGAAGGGAGGATCCCGGCGGCGCGCGGGTCGCGCTCGCAGGCGTAGCGCAGGGCGCGGGCGAGGGCCTTGAACTGGCACTCCACGATGTGGTGGGCGTTGCGCCCGTACGGCACATGGACGTGCAGGGCGATCTGTGCCTGGGCCACGAAGGACTCGAGTATGTGCCGGGTCATCGTGGTGTCATAGCTGCCGATCATCGGCGCCATGTTCTCGGGCTCGGTGTGCACCAGGTAGGGGCGGCCGGAGAGGTCCACGGTCACCTGGGCGAGGGACTCGTCCAGTGGGACCGTGCAGTTGCCGAAGCGGTAGATGCCCACCTTGTCGCCGAGCGCCTGCCGGAAGGCGGCGCCGAGCGCGAGGGCGGTGTCCTCGATGGTGTGGTGGGTGTCGATGTGCAGGTCGCCGTCGGTCTTGACGGTGAGGTCGAAGAGGCCGTGCCGGCCGAGCTGGTCGAGCATGTGGTCGTAGAAGCCGACGCCGGTCGAGACGTCGACCTGACCGGTGCCGTCCAGGTCTATCTCGACCAGGACCGAGGTCTCCTTGGTGGTGCGCTCTACGCGGCCCACGCGGTTCATCAGTGGCTCTCCTTCAGTACTGCACGGACCGCGTCCAGGAACGCGTCGTTCTCCTCAGGGGTACCGGCGGTCACCCGCAGCCACCCCGGTACTCCGTTGTCCCGTACCAGCACACCCCGGTCGAGGATGGCCTGCCATGCGGTGTGGCTGTCGGCGAAGCACCTGAACTGGACGAAGTTGGCGTCGGAGTCGGTCACTTGGCAGCCCATGGCCCGCAGTTCGGTGACGATCCGGTCGCGTTCGGCCTTGAGCTGTTCGACGTAGCCGAGCAGGGTGTCGGTGTGCTCCAGTGCGGCCAGCGCGGTGGCCTGGGTGACGGACGACAGGTGGTACGGCAGCCGGACCAGCTGTACCGCGTCCACCACCGCCGGGTCGGCGGCGAGGTAGCCCAGCCGCAGCCCGGCCGCGCCGAAGGCCTTGGACATGGTGCGGGAGACGACGAGGTGGGGCCGCCCCTCGGTCAGCGGCAGCAGCGAGGGGCGGTGGCTGAACTCGCCATACGCCTCGTCGACGATCACCAGTGACGGCCTGGCGGCCTGCGCGGCCCGGTACAGCCGCAGCACCGTCTCGGCCTCGACGGCCGTGCCGGTGGGGTTGTTGGGCGAGCAGACGAAGACCACCTCGGGCCGGTGCTCGCCGATGGCCCGTACCGCGGCGTCGACGTCGATGGTGAAGTCGTCGTGGCGCGGTCCGGAGAGCCAGCCGGTGCCGGTGGCCCGGGAGATCAGGGCGTGCATCGAGTACGAGGGCTCAAAGCCGATGGCGGTGCGGCCCGGGCCGCCGAAGGTCTGCAGCAGCTGCTGGATGACCTCGTTGGAGCCATTGGCCGCCCAGACGTTCGCCCTGGTGACCGGGTGCCCGGTGCTGCGGGTGAGGTACTTGGCCAGCTCGGTGCGCAGCTCGGTCGCATCGCGGTCGGGGTAGCGGTTGAGGTGCCGGGCGGCCTCGGTGACGCGCTCGGCGATCCGGGCGACCAGGGGTTCGGGCAGCGGGTAGGGGTTCTCGTTGGTGTTCAGGCGTACGGGGACATCGAGCTGGGGGGCGCCGTACGGGGACTTGCCGCGCAGCTCGTCCCGGATGGGGAGGTCGTCGATGTGCGTCACTTGCCCTGTGGAACCTTCCAGTCGAACCGTGCCTTGATCGCGGCGCCGTGCGCGGGCAGGTCCTCCGCCTCGGCGAGGGTGACCACATGGTGGGCGACCTCGGCGAGGGCGTCGCGGCCGTAGTCCACGATGTGGATGCCGCGCAGGAAGCTCTGCACGGACAGCCCGGAGGAGTGGCAGGCGCAGCCGCCGGTCGGCAGCACATGGTTGGAGCCCGCGCAGTAGTCGCCGAGCGAGACGGGGGCGTACGGGCCGACGAAGATCGCTCCCGCGTTGCGCACCCGGGCGGCGACCGCCGCCGCGTCCGCGGTCTGGATCTCCAGGTGCTCGGCACCATAGGCGTCCACCACGGCGAGGCCCGCCTCGATGTCGTCGACCAGCACAATGCCGGACTGGCGGCCGCCGAGCGCGGGGACGATCCGGTCCTCGATGTGCTTGCCGGCGGCGACCTGGGTCTCCAGCTCCTTCTCGACGGAGGCGGCGAGTTCCTCGGAGTCGGTGACCAGGACGGCGGCGGCCAGCGGGTCGTGCTCGGCCTGGCTGATCAGGTCGGCGGCGACATGCACCGGGTCGGCGGTGTGGTCGGCGAGGATGGCGATCTCGGTGGGGCCCGCCTCGGCGTCGATGCCGATGCGGCCCTTGAGCAGCCGCTTGGCGGCGGCGACCCAGATGTTGCCGGGGCCGGTGACCATGTTGACCGGGCGGCAGTCCTCGGTGCCGTAGGCGAACATGGCGACGGCCTGGGCGCCGCCCGCCGCGTACACCTCGTCGACGCCGAGCAGCGCGCAGGCGGCCAGGATGGTGGGGTGGGGCAGACCACCGAAGTCCGCCTGCGGCGGGGAGGAGACGGCCATCGAGCCGACGCCCGCCTCCTGGGCGGGCACCACGTTCATGATCACGGATGAGGGGTAGACCGAGCGGCCGCCCGGCACATACAGCCCGACGCGCTCGACGGGCACCCAGCGCTCGGTGACCGTGCCGCCGGGCACCACGGTGACGGTCCGGTCGGTGCGGCGCTGTTCGCGGTGGACCTTTCGGGCCCGCCGGATGGACTCCTCGAGGGCCGCCCGTACGGCCGGGTCGAGCTCATCGAGGGCGCGGGCGATCGCCTCGGGTGCCACCCGCACCCGGTCGATCCGCACACCGTCGAAGCGCTCGGCGTGGTCGATCAGTGCCGCGGTGCCGCGATGATGCACGTCCTCGCAGATGGGCCGCACCTTCTCCAGGGCGGCCTCGACGTCGAGTTCGGCTCGGGGCAGCAGGCCGCGGTCGACGCCGTGCTCATGGAGAGCGGCGCCGCGCAGATCGATTCGGGAGATCACACGGCCAATTGTCTCAGACCCGCCCCGGCACACGACTCCCTGTACCGCTCAGTGATACGCGGAGCAAAACTCGTCACACGCACCGTGTTCAAGCGGTCACCCAGCGGGAATCGTACGCACGAACGTACGAGTGAGGGGAGGGAACGTGACCGAACCATCCGACGGCGAGCCCCCCACCGGGCTCGACCTCACCGCCGCCGAACAGGGCATGTGGCAGGCGTTCCGCACCGGCACCACCCACGATCTGCGCACCCCCTACCCCGAGCAGAACGACCCCAACGCCGCGCACACCTGGGGCCCGGAACGCTGTGTGCGCGCCCAGGTCATCGCCCTGCTGCTGCTGGCCGGACCGCCCGCCCGGCCCGGGCGGGTCAGCGCCCTCAAGCTCCGTGGCGCGCAGATCACCGGCCTGCTGGAGCTGTCCGGCGGGACCGTGACCCCCTATGTCGAGCTGCAGAGCTGCCGCTTCGAGCAGCAACTGCTGCTGCCCGAGAGCCACTTCACCACCCTGCGGCTGGTCGGCTGCACCATCCCCCGGATCGAGGCCGCCCGGCTGCACACCGAGGGCGATCTGCATCTGCCGCGCTGTGTGGTACGGCGCGGCATCCGGCTGACCGATGCGCACATCGGCACCGATCTGCTGCTCAACCAGCTGGTGGTGCGCAGGGACCGGCGCGGCCAGTCGATAGCCGCCGACGGGCTGACCGTGGGCCAGGACCTCCAGGCCGAACTGGCCCGCTCCTACGGCGAGCTGAGCCTGCGCGGCGCGAAGATAGGGGCCTCGCTGAGCCTGCGCGGCACCACCCTGAGCAATCCCTACGGTCACCGGGCGCTCAACGCCCCGCAGCTCACCGTGGAGCGCACCGTCTATCTGACCCCGGCGGGCGTCAGCGGCGCCACCCTCGCCCCGGGCGCCACTCCCCCGTACGGCATCGCCGCGGGCACCGCCGAGCCCGGCACCCGGCTGCAGCGCTTCACCTGCGAGGGCGGGATCCGGCTGGACGACGGGCGGTTCGGCGACGCGGTGGACTTCAGCCTGGCCCGGCTGGCGCTGGGGCCCGACCAGGAGCTGTCGCTGCGCCGCATCCAGACACCCGAACTGCGCTTCCTGGGCGAGCGGCCGGCCGGCGGGCGGGTGGTGCTGTCGGGCTCCCGGGTGGCCAACCTGGTCGACCGGTGGGACAGCTGGCCGGAGCCCGGCGGTCTGGTGATGGCCGGGTTCTCCTACGAGCACCTGATACCGCTCGGTCACTTCCCGCTCGCCAAGCGCCTGGAGTGGGTGGCCGCCGCCACCCCGGAGTACGCCCCGGAGCCGTACGAACGGCTGGCCGGCGCCCTGCGCGACAGCGGTGAGGACGCCGACGCGCGCCTGGTGCTGCTCGCCAAGCAGCGCCGCAGACGCGAGACGCTCCCGCTCGCCGCCAAGGTCTGGGGCTTCATCCAGGACTGGACGGTCGCCTATGGCTACCGGCCCGGCCGGGCCGCGCTGTGGATGGCCCTGCTGTGGGCGCTGGGCACGGTCTACTACGACCGTCACCCCATGCCGCCCGTCAGGCCGGACGAGGGGGCGCCGACCTGGAACCCCGAGCTCTACACCCTGGACCTGCTGCTGCCCGTCATCGATCTGGGGCAGAGCGCGGCCTGGAAGACCAGCGGCCCGGGGCAGTGGCTGGCCGCCGGCCTGGTGCTGGTCGGCTGGACCCTGGCCACCACGGTCACCACGGGCGTCTCCCGGCTGTTGCGCCGCCAGTGACCGCGGACTCCCGGCGCGCCGACGGGCAGGGCCATTAGGCTTACCGGCTGTGACCACCGCGCGCCTTCCGATCTTTCCCCTGAACTCGGTGCTGTTCCCGGGCCTCGTGCTTCCGCTGAACGTCTTCGAGCAGCGGTATCGCGCGCTGATGCGCCGGCTGGCGGAGCTCCCCGAGGACCAGCCGCGCCGCTTCGGCGTCGTCGCCATCCGGGACGGCCTGGAGGTGGCGTCCAGCGCCCCGGGCCTGCCCGAGGGGGCCAGGCCCGAGCCCGGTCCGGCCACCGGCTTCGGCCCGGATCCGATCAGTGCCTTCCACCCGGTGGGCTGTGTGGCGGACGCGGCCACCATCAAAAAGCGCCCGGACGGCGGCTATGAGGTGCTGGCCACCGGCACCACCCGGTTCCGGCTGCGGTCCGTCGACGCCACCGGCCCCTATCTGGTGGGCGAGGTCGAGGACATCGAGGAGCGGCAGGGAGACGAGGCGGGTGCGCTCGCCTCGGGTGTGCTGCGGGCGTTCCGGGCGTACCAGAAGCGGCTGGCCGGTGCGAGCGAGCGCTCCCTGGCCGGGGAGACGGATCTGCCGCAGCAGCCCTCGGTGGTGTCGTTCCTGGTCGCCGCCGCGATGATGCTCGATGTGCCCACCAAGCAGCGGCTGCTGCAGGCGCCCGACACGGCGTCCCGGCTCGCGGAGGAGCTGAAACTGCTGCGCGCCGAGACGGCGTTGATCGGCAAGCTCCCCTCGGTGCCGGCCACCGAGCTGACCCGGCGGCCGATGAGCCCCAACTGAGCCCGAGGAGCGGTAACTTGGCGAGGAAGTCCGGCGCGACCCCGGCCATCGTCGCGCTGCGGAAAGCGGGCACCGTCCACTGGGTCCACGCCTATGTGCACGACCCGGCCGCCGCGTCCTACGGCGAGGAGGCCGCACGGGCGCTGGGCGTCGATGCGGGCCGGGTCTTCAAGACCCTGGTGGCCGAGGTGGACGGCGCACTGACCGTGGCCGTGGTCCCGGTCTCCGGTTCGCTCGACCTCAAGGCCCTGGCTGCGGCGGTCGGCGGCAAGCGGGCGGCCATGGCCGACCCGGCGGCCGCGGAGCGGGCGACGGGGTATGTGCGGGGCGGGATCTCGCCGTTGGGGCAGCGGCGCCGGCTGCGCACGGCGCTGGACGCGTCCGCGCTCCCGCTCGGCACGGTCCATGTGTCGGCCGGCCGCCGGGGGCTGGAGGTCGAGCTGGCGCCCGGCGACCTCGCGGAGCTGACCGGCGCGGTGATCGCACGGATCGCGCGCGGCGCGTAGCCCGTACGTTCGCACTGGACGAACCCCCGTCCCTCCGGTATTGACCAAAGAGGCGATCCGCCACACCCAGGGAGGGGACCCCATGTCCAAGCGAACGCGCAAACGCAAGTGGCGCCTGCGCAAGAACCCCGCCAACCACGGCCGCCGGCCCGCATAACGCCCTCAGGCGGACGGCTTGCCATCCTCCGGGGTCTCCGGTGCCTTCGGGGCCGGCCCCGGAACCGGCGTCCCCGGAGGATTCGCCCAGCCGCGCACCACCCCCGCCGGCTCCGGGTCCCGCGGCCCGAACAGCGCGGTCAGCAGCAGGTGCACCGCCATCGCCGCCAACGGCCAGGCCAGCAGCATCCCCTTGGCACCCAGCTTGAGCGGGGCGTCGAAGACGACCCCCTTGCCCACCGCCCTGGCATGCGCGACCACATTGGAGGTGGGCCCCAGCCACATGCCCAGCCGCCAGCCGATCAGCGAGGCCAGCAGGGACCCCACCGCGAGAGCGACCACCACCGCGATGCCACCGCTGCGCCGGAACCAGAAGACCAGCGCCGCGCTCAGCGCACCGAACCCCAGCCCGAGGAACGCGAACACACCGTCCGCACCGATCGCCTGCTCGCCCTCGGTGTTCTTGAGGTAGACCGCCTTGGCATCCGAGATCAGCGGCACCTTGGGCGCCAGCCACACCCACAACAGCCCCAGCAGCACCCCGGCCACCGTGACCGCCGCCGTGACAACGGCGGCGGGCCGCAGCTCGGCGAGTACGGGCGACGGCCCACCGGGCTCACCAGGCTCATCGGGCCCTTTGCCGCCATCCGAGGGCAGGGGCTGGTCATGCGGCGTCAGTGGTGCGGTCACCCCGCCATCGTGCCAGGTGGCGGCCGCACCCCCGGCGGCAGGCCGGTCGGCGCGCCGCGTCACCGGACCGCCGCCCGCCGGTATGCCCAGGTCGCGAGGGCCAGCGAGACCACTCCCACCGCGGCGCACACCCCGAGATCCGCGGCCACCAGCAGCCAGTCGGGCCGGGCGGCGAAGCTCCGCGCCAGCGCCTCCACCCCATAGGTGGACGGCAGCAGATCGCGTGCGTACGCGATGGGCTCCGGCAGGTGCGCGGCCGGCAGCACTCCGAGCAGCAGCGCCGCCGACATGCCCAACTGGCCGCACAGCGTGGCCAGTTCCGGCCGGGGCGCGAGCAACCCCAGCGCCGCACCGAGCCCGGCCAGGGCCGCGCCGGACAGCGGGACCACTCCGGCCAGCACCCACAGGTGCACCAGCGGCAGCTTGAAGAGCACGCTGCCCGCCACCGCCGTGACCACCGTGCCGGGCACGGTGAAGGACGCGTACGCCCCCGCCGCACCCAGCACCACGGCGGCGGGCGGCACCGGCAGCGTGGCGTAGTGGTCCAGACCGCCGCTGGCGCGCAGCTGTCCGAAGTACTGGGCCAGCAGGTTCAGCGCGACAAACGCCACCACCAGCACGCTGGAACCGGCCACCACGGCGCGGGCCTCGTCCCCGCCGTCCACCACTCCGCGCATCAGGACCATGATCCCGACGGACTGGAAGGTCGCCACGAACAGCAGCGGGATCCGGGCCACCCGGGCCCGCGACAGCTGCGCCCGGTAGACGGCCGCCAGGGCGGGCAGCAACCGCGCCCGCGGCGCCAGCGCCGCGGGCCCGTCGTCGGCGGGCCGGGCACTGTGGGCCGGGACCCGGGTCTGACCGGTCGCCGCCTCCGCGGATACTGCACTCACTGGGCACCGCTCCTGTTCGTCCGCCACCCGGCCGGCATCCGTACCCTCACCCCTTCACCAGCCCCTTCGCCCGGCCGCCGAGCGCCAGGTAGACGTCCTCCAGACTCGGGGTGGCCAGGGTGAAGTCATCGAGGGCGGCGAAGGCGGGCCCGCCGGTCACCGCGGCGACGGCGGCCCGCGCCTCGGCGGGGGCGAGCCGCAGCGACCAGCGGCGCCCGGTCTCCTGGGCGCTGTCGCGCAGCGCCGCGACCTCGGGTACGTCCAGCGGGGGCGCGTCGCGCCACACCAGTTCGACCCGGACCTCGTCGCCGACCAGCTCCTTGAGCCCGGCCGGGGTGTCACAGGCGATGATCCGGCCGTGCTCCAGCACCGCGACCCGGTCCAGGACGGTCTCGGCCTCGATGACGTTATGGGTGACCAGCAGCACCGTCGCGCCACGCTCGGCCCGGCGCCGGTCGACGGCGGCCCAGACGGCGCGCCGGGCCACCGGATCCATGCCGGTGGTGGGTTCGTCGAGGACGAGCAGCGGGCGGTCGCCGACCAGGGCGGCGGCGAAGCAGGCGAGGCGACGCTGTCCGCCGGAAAGTTTCTTCAACGGCCGTCCGGCGAGCGGGGCGAGCCCCAGCTCGTCCAGTACGGCATCCCGCTCGGCACGGGCGGTGCGCAGGTCCAGGCCGCGCAGCCGCCCGGTGGTCTCGGCGGCGAGGGACACGGTCAGCTCGTCCAGGGCGGAGGACTCCTGCCCGAGATAGCCGATCAGCCGGGCGGCGCGCTCGGGGTGCCGGACCAGATCGTGTCCCAGCAGCTCGATGCCGCCCTCGTCGGGCCGCAGCAACCCGGTGAGCTGGCGTACCAGGGTGGTCTTGCCCGCGCCGTTGGGGCCGAGGAGGCCGAAGATCTCACCGCGCCGGACGTCGAGGTCGATGCCGTCGGTGGCCCGTACGGCCGGAGCGGCCGGGGTGCCCCGGCGGGCGCGGGCGGCCGGGTATGCCTTGACGAGACCGCGCACGGCGCACACCGTGTGCGGTGCCGCCCCCTGCTTCGCGCCCGTCGTCACGAGCCATGAGAGTACGCGCCCGGCCGTGCGCCCCTTGCCTCGGGGTACGCCGTGCCGCACCCTCTAATCCCCGGCAGGGGCATGCTCCGCCGCCGTGCGTGCGTCGATCTCCCGCCAGAACCCGGCCCGGATCGCATATCGGTCGTGCTCGTCGATCTGGTCGTCCTTGTGTGCGAGCAGCCCGAAGCGGGCGGCATAGCGCAGCAGCTCGCCGTCGATCCGGTGCGGAATCCTCGGGTACTCGGTGGAAATGTGCTGCAGATGGACGGAGTCGGTGATCCGCTCCGTCCAGCGCCGGGCGAAGACCTGGCCGACCTCGAAGGGGTCGCCCCCGACGGTGGTGATGTCCTCCTCCCGGTCGGCCCAGCGCTGCTCCGCGCTGGTGAGCTGAGCGAGCATCGGCAGGGCGGCGATCTCGGGCGACTCGCCGAGGCCGTTCCCGGTGCTTCTGTCGACCCAGCCCTTGTCGGAGGACCAGCGGAGGGTGGCGTTGGTGGCCGGAGTCCCCCCGGAGGGCCCGGTGCCCGACGGGGACTGCGGGCCGCCGGACCGGTTGAGGCAGGCCAGGTCCTTCGGGGTGGGCACGGTCTTGCCGCCCGTCCCGTCACCGCGCTCGGCGGCCAGCGAGGAGCCCGCCGGGCGGACCCCGTTGCGTACCGCGGAACCGGACTCCGCGGCCTGGGCCGATCCGACGCCGGAGGCGGCACCCGCCGTCTCGGGCAGCGGCGCGGAGAGGATCGCGGCGATCTCGGGCTCGGGCTCGGGCGGCGGGGCGCAGGGCCCGGTGAGCTCCTTGGCCCGCACGGCCCGGGTGATCCAGGTACGGTCCAGAACGCGCCGTTCATCAGCCTCGGCGACCAGGTCCTCGGACTGGTTGTAGTCGCCGTCGGCGGCCTGGACGGCCCACAGGTGGACGGCGACGCCGTGTTCCTTGGCGGACATCAGGCCGGGCAGCAGATCGCCGTCGCCGGTGACCAGCACGACGTCGGAGCAGGCGCGGTTGCGGGCCAGCTCGGTGAGCTCGGCGTGCATGGCCGCGTCCACGCCCTTCTGGCCCCAGCGGCCGTCGGTGCTGCGGGTCAGTGCGCCGAGCCGGACGGTGACCCGGGGCATCACCCGGAGCCTGCGGTGCTCGGGCTGGGGGACGCGGTCGGGGGCGCCGTCGAACCAGTAGATGCGCAGCAGCGGCCGACTGGTCTCGTTCTCGGCGCGCTCCCGCAGGCCCTGGATCAGAGTTGCGTGGTCAACGGTGATGCGGGAGCGGGCGGAGTCCCCGGCCAGCAGGCTTGCGGCGGCGCCCAGCAGATAGCCGGCGTCCACCAGGACGACGCAGCGGTCCACGGTCCACCTTCTCTCCGTAAGTCCAGTGTGTCCAGAAGTGCGGTCGCCCCCGGCACGGCAGTGCCCCGGTCGTGAGTGGGCTTTCCCTGGAGTCTGCCCGACCGTGCGGGGGTTATCAGTCCGAACTGGATCATCGGCGTGGCGGATACGGCCTGTGGCCGAGAAGTATCCCTGTCACACAGGGTGATTGCCCGAAATGCGTCGTTCCTTAGTGCATGCCAGGGTGTTGGCGGGGGCCACTCCAACTGGAGGCACAGAAGAAATGGCCAAGAACAAGAACCGGCAGCAGCCGCAGAAGCAGGCGAGCCAGGCCGAGCGCCAGCAGCAACAGGCAAGAAGCTCCTCGATGGAGGACCGGGCCGAGCAGCGGCAGTCACAGGTCACCCCGGGCGACATGGCCCGCAAGAGCAAGCAGAAGCGCTTCGGCCACAACTGACCGGCGCTTCGGTGTGTTTGAGGGGCGCGCCCGTGCCAACCGAGCGCGCCCCTCGCATGCGTATCCGCCTCAGCCCGCCAGGCAGGACGGGCCGAGCAGCTGCTTCAAGTCACCGAAGAGCGCCGGGTCGGGGGTCACCCGGTGCCGGTCCAGCCGGAGCACGGTGGTCTTGCGGGCGCCCTGGAGCTTGATCCGCACCTCGCTGGAGCCCCGGTGGTGGGTGAGGACCTGGCCGAGCCTCTCCACCAGCGGCGGGGTGACCTTGACCGTCGGGATGGTGATCACCACGGGTGCGTTGCTGCCCGCGTTGGACAGGTCGGGGACCATCAACTCCATGGCGACCAGGCGCGGGATGTCCTCGCGCTTGTCCAGCCGGCCCTTGACGAAGACCACGGCGTCCTCGACGAGCTGGGTGGAGACCAGCTGGTAGGTGGCCGGGAAGAACATGCAGTCGATGGAGCCGGCCAGGTCCTCCACGGTGGCGATGGCCCAGGCGTTGCCCTGCTTGGTCATCTTGCGCTGGAGGCCGGAGATGATGCCGCCGATGGTGACGATCGCCCCGTCCGCGTGCTCGCCGCCGGTCAGCTGGGAGATGGCGGCGTCGGCCTTGTCGTTGAGCACATGCTCGATGCCGAAGAGCGGGTGGTCGGAGACATAGAGGCCGAGCATCTCGCGCTCCTGGGCGAGCAGATAGGGCTTCTCCCACTCGACGTCGGAGAACTCCACATCGAGCCCGAAGCCCGGTCCCTCGTCGGTGCTCTCGTCGCCCATGCCGCCGAAGAGGTCGAACTGCCCCTCGGCTTCCTTGCGCTTGACCTGCACCACGTTGTCGATCATCGGCTCGTAGTGCGCGGTGAGGCCCTTGCGGGTGTGCCCCATCTCGTCGAAGGCACCGGCCTTGATGAGCGATTCAACGGTCCGCTTGTTGCAGACCACCGCCTCCACCTTGTCGAGGAAGTCGGGGAAGGAGCTGTACTTCCCCTTGGACTTGCGGCACCGGATGATCGAATCGACCACGTTGGCGCCGACGTTGCGCACCGCCGTGAGGCCGAAGAGGATCACATCGTCACCCTGGGCGGCGAAGTTTGATTCGGACTCGTTGACGTTCGGCGGGAGCACCTTGATGCCCATCCGGCGGCATTCGTTGAGGTAGGTCGCCGACTTGTCCTTGTCGTCCTTGACCGAGGTGAGCAGCGCGGCCATGTACTCGGCCGGGTGGTTGGCCTTGAGGTAGGCGGTCCAGTACGAGACCAGGCCGTACGCGGCCGAGTGGGCCTTGTTGAAGGCGTAGCCGGCGAACGGGACCAGCACGTCCCAGAGCGCCTGGATGGCCTCGTCGCTGTAGCCGTTCTTCCGGGCGCCGCCCTGGAAGATGGTGAAGTTCTTCGCCAGCTCGTCGGGCTTCTTCTTGCCCATCACCCGGCGGAGGATGTCGGCCTCGCCGAGCGAGTACCCGGCGATGATCTGGGCGGCCTTCTGGACCTGCTCCTGGTAGACGATCAGACCGTAGGTGACGGCCAGCACCTCTTCGAGCGGCTCCTCCAACTCCTTGTGGATCGGGGTGATCTCCTGCTGCTTGTTCTTGCGCAGCGCGTAGTTGGTGTGCGAGTTCATGCCCATCGGGCCCGGCCGGTAGAGGGCGGACACGGCGGAGATGTCTTCGAAGTTGTCGGGCTTCATCAGCCGCAGCAGCGACCGCATGGGCCCGCCGTCGAACTGGAAGACGCCCAGGGTGTCGCCGCGCTGGAGCAGGTCGAAGGTGGTGGGGTCGTCGAGCGGGAGGGCCAGGAGATCGATGTCGATCCCCTTGTTGGCCTTCACCATCTTGACGGCGTCGTCCATGATCGTGAGGTTGCGCAGGCCCAGGAAGTCCATCTTCAGCAGGCCGAGCGACTCACAACTCGGGTAGTCCCACTGGGTGATGGTGACGCCGTCGGTGTGCCGCACCCAGACCGGGACATGGTCGGTGATGGTCTCGCTGGACATGATCACGCCTGCCGCATGCACGCCCATCTGCCGCACCAGGCCCTCGACGCCGCGCGCGGTGTCGATCACCTTCTTCACATCCGGCTCGTTCTCATACATCCCGCGCACCTCGCCCGCCTCGCTGTAGCGGGGGTGCTGGGGGTCGATGATGCCGGACAGCGGAATGCCCTTGCCGAGGACGTCGGCGGGCATCGCCTTGGTGATGCGGTCGCCCATGGCGTACGGGTAACCCAGCACCCGGGCCGAGTCCTTGATCGCGTTCTTGGCCTTGATGGTGCCATACGTGCCGATCATGGCGACCTTGTCGGCGCCGTACTTCTCCGTGACATACCGGATCACCTCGGCGCGCCGGCGCTCGTCGAAGTCGATGTCGACATCGGGCATCGAGACGCGCTCGGGGTTGAGGAACCGCTCGAAGATCAGGCCGTGCGGGATGGGGTCGAGGTCGGTGATGCCCATCGCGTACGCGACGATCGAACCGGCCGCGGAGCCACGGCCGGGGCCGACCGCGATGCCGTTCTTCTTCGCCCACATGATGAAGTCGGCGACCACCAGGAAGTAGCCCGGGAACCCCATCTGGATGATGACGTCCATCTCGTACTCGGCCTGCCGCTGCCGGTCCTCCGGGACGCCGCCGGGGAAGCGGCGGGCCATGCCGCGCCGGACCTCCTCCTGGAACCAGGTGACCTCGGTGAACCCCTCGGGCACATCGAACTTGGGCATCAGGTCGCGCTTCTCGAACCAGCCGGTGGTGTCGATCTGTTCGGCCACCAGCAGGGTGTTGGCGCACCCCTGCTGCCAGGCGTCCGAGGGGTCGACGGCGTACATCTCGTCCGTGGACTTGAGGTAGTAGCCGGAGCCGTCGAACTTGAAGCGGTCCGGGTCGGAGAGGTTCTTGCCGGTCTGGATGCACAGCAGGGCGTCGTGCGCGCTCGACTCGTGGGCGTAGGTGTAGTGCGAGTCATTGGTGACGAGCGGGGGGATGCCCAGCTCCTTGCCGATCTTCAGCAGGTCCTCGCGGACCCGGCGCTCGATCTCGATGCCGTGGTCCATCAGCTCCAGGAAGTAGCGGCCCTTGCCGAAGATGTCCTGGTAGTCGGAGGCGGCCTGGCGGGCCTCTTCGTACTGGCCCAGCCGCAGCCGGGTCTGGAGCTCGCCGGAGGGGCAGCCGGTGGAGGCGATCAGCCCCTCCGACCACTTGGCGATGGTCTCCTTGTCCATCCGGGGCCACTTGGTCAGCCAGCCCTCGGCATAGGCGTCCGAGGAGAGCCGGAAGAGGTTGTGCAGACCGGTCCTGTTGGCCGCCCAGATCGTCTTGTGCGTATAACCACCGGAGCCGGACACATCGTCCCGCTTCTGGTGCGGCTGGCCCCACTGGATGCGCCGCTTGTTGCGCCGCGACTCGGGGGCCACATACGCCTCGATGCCGATGATCGGCGTGACGCCCGCCTTCTGGGCCTGGTGGAAGAAGTCATAGGCACCGTGGAGATTGCCATGGTCGCTCATGGCGATGTGCGTCATGCCCATCTCATTGCAGGCATTGAACATGTCCTTGAGCCGCGCGGCACCGTCCAACAGCGAGTACTGGGTGTGGACGTGCAGGTGTGTAAAGGGCGGCTTGCTCACGGTGGAAGACCTCCGGCGGACGGCTGGCGGGGCGGGGCAGGCCATGAAGGTTACCGGCCTCGCCTCGAGGGGCAGCGGCGTACCACCAGGCACACTCTCCAAGAGCGACGACCCGAATACACATTCGATACGGAAGCGAACTTTAGTCGCGGCTTATCCCACCCCATGACAGACTCGACCTCTATGGACATATCAGCGGCACGGTTGCGGGCACTGCGCGCGGCGCTGTTCACGGCGCTCTGCGTGCTGCTGTCCACGGCCTCCCAGGTGCTGCTGTCCGGCAGGCCGCTGCCGCTGCCGACCGTCGCGGCCGCCACCGCCGCCGTCTTCGCCCTCGCCTACGCGCTGGCGGGCCGCGAGCGCCGGTACTGGCCGATCGCCGCCCTCCTCATCCCCCTGGAGCTGGCCGTGGGCGCGCTCCTCACCACCGGCCAGGACACCTGCTACGACCCGACCGGGCACCCCCTCCCGGGAGCCCTCACCCTGATCTGCGGCGGCGGCAGCATGGGCTCGCCCCTGGCACACACCGTCGCCCCGGGCACCGCCCCCTGGCTGCTGCTCGCCGGGCACCTCGCGGTCGGCCTGCTGGCCGCCGCCTGGCTGAGCCGGGGCGAGGCGGCCTTCGGCCGCCTGCTGCGCGCCACCGCGGCGGTGGCATTCCGCCCGCTGCTGCTGGCCGTCGCGGCGCTCACCCCGGCCGACCGGAGCCAGGGCGCCCGCCTCGGCCCCGTGCACCACACCCGCGCGGCCCGGCCGCGCCCCCCGCTGCTCCACTCCGTGATCCGGCGCGGGCCGCCGTCTCTCTCCGCCCTCGGCTGAGCAGAAGACCACCCCGATCACGGAGCAGACAGGCAACATCATGAGCAACCGCAACAACCAGCAGAACAAGCAGGCCGCCCGCGAGCGGCTGCGCGCCGAGCGCGCCCAGCAGGTGAAGAAGGACAAGGTCCGCCGCCAGCTGCTGGTCGGCGGCGGAGTCGTCGCCGGACTGGCCGTGGTGGCCGGGATCGCCCTGGCCGTGACCCAGCTGGGCGGCGGCAGCGGCGCCAATGCCGCCTGGGAGGCGGCCGCCAAGAAGACTCTGGTCAAGCCCGCCAACGCCACCGGAGCCAACGGCACCGAGGTGATCGTCGGCGACCAGAAGGCCAAGCACACCCTGGACATCTACCAGGACATGCGCTGCCCGATCTGCTCGGTCTTCGAGCAGAACGTCGGCAACACCATCGACAAGGACGTCAAGGACGGCAAGTTCAAGATCCAGTACAACATCGGCACCTTCATCGACAGGAACCTCAACGGCACCGGTTCCAAGACCGCGCTCAGCGCAATGGGCGCCGCCCTCAACGTCAGCCCGCAGGCCTTCGCCGAGTACAACAAGGCGCTCTACGCCAAGGCCAACCACCCGGACGAAACCAAGGACTCCTTCGCCAACAAGGACACCCTGCTGAAGATCGCGGACGAGGTCCCGGCGCTCAAGGGCAACGCGGACTTCCGCAAGAACGTCAAGGACGGCACCTTCGACAAGTGGGCGCTGGAGATGTCCAACACTTTCGACAACGCCAAGGACGTCACGGGCACCCCCACCCTCAAGCTGGACGGCAAGAAGATCGAGGTGGACTCCCCCAACGGCAAGGGCGCCCCGATGACCCCGGAGACCTTCAACTCGGCGATCGACGCCCAGCTGAAGTCCTGACCGAAGCCCTGACATTCCGGGCTGAATTCCGGGCCGAACTCCCGCCCCTTCCGTAACGCCGGGCCGTGAGGCGACAATTGCGGCGTGTCGTGGCACACTTCCGCGTTATGAAGGGGACGGGAGTTCGGTTGCGGGCGCTGCGCGCCGGGCTGTTCACCGCCTTGTGCGTGACCCTCTCGGCCGCCTCCCACATCCTGCTCTCCCGGGCGCCCCTGCCGCTCTCCACGGTCGCCATCCTCTCGGCCGCGTTCTTCGCGATCGCCTACGCGCTGGCGGGCGCGCGTGAGCGCGGCTACTGGTCCATAGCCGCTCTGTTGGTCCCCCTGGAACTGGCCGCCGACACCGTCTTCACCACCGGCCAGCACGCCTGTTACGGACCGGCCGGCGGCCCGGTCTCCGGCCCGCTGCGCTCCATGGGCATAGATCTGGTCTGCCACGGCGGCAGCCTCGGCACCCCGCTGGCCCGGATGGCCGCCGCCCAGAACGGCCCCGCCCCGGCCATCGACTCCGCCGCCCCCTGGCTGCTGCTCAGCTGCCACCTCGCCATCGGCCTGCTGGCCGCCGCCTGGCTGCGCCGCGGCGAGGTGGCCTTCGCCCGACTGCTGCGCGCCGTCGCCTCGTTCGCGTTCCGCCCGCTGCTGCCGGCGTTGGGGGTCGACACCGTGCCCGGCCCGGGCGGCGTACGGCTACGTCCCGTCCGCAACACCCTCCCGGCCCACGCGCTCCCCCTCCTCATCCACTCCGTCGTACGGCGCGGACCGCCGCCCGTGTGCTGCTGAACACACGCAGAGCACACGCAACGGCCCCAACACCCGTACACCGACGGAGAAGACACCATGAGCAACCGCAACAACCAGCAGAACAAGCAGGCCGCCCGCGAGCGGCTGCGCGCCGAGCGCGAGCGGCAGGCGAAGAAGGACAAGACCCGCCGCCAACTCCTGGTCGGCGGCGCAGTCGTCGTCGCCCTCGCCGTGGCGGGCGGCATCGCCATCGCGGTGACCAAGATGAACGACAAGAGCGACGGCCACTGGGAAGCGGCGGCCAAGAAGGCGCTCGTCAATCCCTCCAACCTCACCGACGAAAAGGGCAACAGTGGCAAGGGCGACCTGATCGTCATCGGCAAGGACAGCGCCAAGGACACCCTCACCATCTACGAGGACCCACGCTGCCCGGCGTGTGCCCAGTTCGAGCAGAACGTCGGCAAGCAGCTGCGCCAGGACGTCGCGGACGGCCGGTACAAGGTGCGGTACATCATGGTCAACTTCATCGATGGCATGGGCAACGGTGGCACCGGCTCCAAGAACGCCGTCAGCGCCCTCGGCGCCGCGCTGAACGTCAGCCAGGAGGCCTTCGTCGACTACAAGGAAAAGCTCTACTCCGAGAAGTACCACCCCGAAGAGACCGACGACGCCTTCGCCGACGACAAGAGGCTCATCGAAATCGCCCAGCAGGTGCCCAAGTTGAAGGACAACAAGGACTTCCAGCAAGCCGTCAACGCCCATACCTACGACAAGTGGGCCCTGGTGATGGGCGAGCAGATGAAGAAGGACGGCGTCAATAGCACTCCGACCCTGAAGCATGGCGGTCAGACCCTGACCGTCCAGGGCCCGCAGGGCCAGGTCCCCCCGATGAAGCCGGAGACCTTCGCCGCGGAGATCGACAAGGCATTCGGGCCGAAGAAGAAGTGACCTGACGGGCCTGACGGTCAGACTCAAGCGGTCAAGGGTGGGACGGGCTCCCCGGAGCCCGCTCCACCAGCGCCCGGAGGATCAACTCGGCCTCCGTCCACAGCACCGCACCCCCAACCCCGGGGACGATATGCCGCACCGCCCCGGGGATGCTCTCGGCCAACCCGGCCCCCTGGTCGGGCGAGTGGCCGAGATCCCGCTCCCCGTACCACAGGTCCACCGGCACCGTGATCGCCGAGAGATCGATCCCCCACCGCCCCATGGCCAGCGCGGTATCACGCGCATAACCCTCCGCGCCCTGCGCGAAGGCCTCCTCGAGCGCCCGCCGATAAGCAGCGGCGAACACCGGCTCCTGGTACACCGCGAGGTCACATTCCGGGCTGTTGGCCATGACCATGTCCCACATCGCGTCGGGCGTAAAACCCGCGAAGATTCCCTCCGCCGCGGCCGAATCCGCCACCGCGAGATCAACCAACCGCCGCAATTCCTCCGGCAGCACATCGGCGAACCGCGGCGCCGCAACCTCATCCGCCCCAGAAACCACCGCGAGCGCGCCGATCACCCCACCCGCGGCGCAAGCGAGAGCAAACGGCGCCCCCTGCGAATTCCCCACCATCGCGGGCCGGTTCAGACCCCGCTGAGCGGCAAAGCAACGAACATCCTCAGCGAAATCCGCGAAGGTGCGCTGCGGCGCCGGCGTGGAAACCCCCAACCCAGGCCGGTCCAAGCCGATCAACCGCACCCCGAGCGCATCCACCACCCCCGCCCCGAACCCAAGATGCCGACTGGTGGCCGCCCCCGGAGAAAACAACACCGGCACCCCATCCACCGGCCCCCACTCCGCCCAGCCCAGCCGCCTCCCATCGGGAAGCTCTTCCTCACCCACCCGAACCGGGTCAGCAATGCGCACATTCATGGGCGCATCCTGCCAGCCCGGCCCTCTGCACTGCGAACCCTTTTCCAGTTCCAGTGAGCGACGGTGCCCTGTTGTGCATTGTGCGGGTCAGAACAGATACGAAGTGTTTCTGCACCGCTTCGCGGTTTGGGGGGGGAGGGCAGGAGGGGCTGCGCCCCCTGGGCCCGCCCGCTGCGCGGCCGGAGCGGGGTGGGCCGGAGCGGGGCGGGAGCCCTGGTCCGTTTGCGGTGCGGAGTGCCGGGCTGCGCCCGGTCCCGCTCCGCTGCGCTGCGCGGGGCGAGGTGAGTCTTGGGTTGGGGTGGGTGGGGAGTGCGGGGGCGTGGTGCTTGGTGAGGTGGTTCAGGGTTTAACTGGGATCGATTCCCTGCAGTCAAAGCGGCGTGTCGAGGAGGGTAATGACTCCTTACCGGAAGGTAACTGGGGCAAACCGGGCGAGCGAACACCCTGGCGCCCCCGCCCACACCCCCCGCGCAGCGCAGCGGAGCGGCCCCGGGCGCAGCCCGGCGCTCCGCGCCGCAAACGGACCAGGGCTCCCGCCCCGCTCCGGCCCACCCCGCTCCGGCCGCGCAGCGGGCGGGCCCAGGGGGCGCAGCCCCTCCTGCCCTCTCCCCCCCCCAAACCGCGAAGCGGTGCAGAAACACTCCACACTGATTGAAGCCCAGCCCCCACCACACCCACACCCACACCACACTCACACCCGGCACCGCGTCCTCATTGGTGAGGGGCGGCCCGTGCGGTAACGGTAAGGACGTCACCGCACGGGGGTGCTCCCGATGAGCAAGAGCGTGACGGCGATATTGGTTCCATCGATCTCGTACAGGGCTCGGTATCGGCCGACATGGAGGCGCCAACTGTCCGTACCGCCCAGGCGTACAGCACCAGACGGGTATGGGTCCATCGCGAGGGCGTTGATCGCGTCGGCGAAGGGCTTGACCGTGTCTCCGTCACGCTGCCGGAGGGCACGCAGATCCCGGGCGGTGCTGTTGGCCCAGATCAGCGTGTACCTCACGATGCCGCCTGCTGGTCGAGCATGGCCATGGCCTCGGCGTGAGTCACCGTGCGGCCGTCACTTTCGGCCCGGGCGAGTTCGATGAGATGCAGATCGGCGGCGTCTTCCAGGGCGGCACGAGCAGCAGGGTCGTCACCGGCAGTCTCCACAACAGCCTGCCGCCACCAGTCATTGAGCAGGAGGTCAAGAGCACCGGGGCTGTCGACGCGACGCACATCGTCCCAGAACCGGGTATGCCAGCTTTGGTCAAGGGCGTCGGCGATACCACCGATGGTCCGGGGGATGTCCGGTAGTTCCATGCTCATGCTGCGGCCCTCCTGCCGGATGCCTTCGTGGGCGTGCCCGGCTTCAAATCCTATGGGAAGAGGCCATGGGAATGCGGGCGTCCGAGAGCGCGAGATCATGGCAGCCCGAAGTGCTTTCCAAATTGCCAACCCCTGCATGGGAAGGGCCATCAAAAGGACTGGTTTTGCCAAGCCATTAAGCTGCTCCCCCGTGAGTGATCATCCTCAAACCCCCCAGACCCCCCGCGCACCCCGCATATCCCGCCGCGTCGCCGTCACGGCCGCTGCCGCCACCGCCGCGCTGCTGCCCTTCGCCGGAGCGGCCACCGGAGCGGCCACCGCCCGGGCGGCGGGCAACCCCTTCCTGCACGGCGTCGCCTCCGGCGACCCGCTGCCCGACGGCGTCCTGCTGTGGACCCGTGTCACCCCGGCCCCCGATGCCGTGCCCGGCTCCGGGCGTGGGCCGGCCGTCGAGGTCACCTGGCAGGTGGCGGAGGACGAGGCCTTCGCCCGGGTGGTCGCCAAGGGCACCGTCACCGCCTCGGCCGCCTCCGACCACACGGTGAAGGCGGACGTACGCGGACTGCGCCCGGCCACCGACTACTTCTTCCGCTTCAGCACCGGCGACGGCGTCAACTCCCCCACCGCACGCACCCGTACCGCGCCGGCGGCCGATGCCGCCGCCGACGGCATCCGCTTTGGTGTGGTCTCCTGCGCCAACTGGGAGTCGGGGCACTTCTCGGCGTACCGCCACCTCGCGGGCCGCCGCGACCTGGATGCGGTGCTGCATCTCGGGGACTACATCTACGAGTACAAGTCGGGTGAGTATCCCGCTGCCAAGTATGTCGTGCGGCCGCACAACCCCGCCCATGAGATCGTCACCCTCGCCGACTACCGCACCCGGCACGGCCATTACAAGACCGACCCCGATCTACAGGCCCTGCACCACGCGCTGCCGCTGATCGCCATCTGGGACGACCATGAGTTCGCGGACAACGCCTGGTCGGGCGGGGCGGTGAACCACACGCCGGGTGCCGAGGGCGAGTGGGTGGCGCGGATGGCGGCGGCGAAGCAGGCGTACTTCGAGTGGATGCCGGTACGTCCGTCTGTTGAGGGCACCGCCTACCGGCGGTTGCGGTTCGGCCGCCTCGCCGATCTGCACCTGCTGGACCTGCGATCCTTCCGCTCACAGCAGGCCAAGACCGGCAGCGGGGCGGTCGATTCGGCGAACCGGACGATCACCGGGCGGGCGCAGCTCGACTGGCTCAAGGACGGGCTGGCGGCCTCCGACACCACCTGGCGGCTGGTCGGCAACCCGGTGATGATGGCCCCGGTGGCCTTCGGCGCCCTGCCCGCGCAGTTCCTCAAGCCGCTGACCAAGCTGCTGGGGCTGCCCGGCAGCGGGATCACGGCCAACACCGACCAGTGGGACGGCTATACGCACGACCGGCGCGAACTGCTGGACCACCTCAGTGGGCGCGGCATCCGCAACACCGTCTTCCTGACCGGCGATATCCATATGGCCTGGGCCAACGATGTGCCGAGGCAGGCGGCCACCTATCCGCTGCTGTCCAAGTCCGTCGCCACCGAGTTCGTGGTCACCTCGGTGACCGCCGACAATCTGGACGACACCCTGCACGTCCATCCGCGCACGGTATCCGTGACTGCCGAGACGGCGGTCAAGACCGCCAACCGCCATGTGAAATGGGTGGACATGGACTCACATGGCTATGGCGTCCTCGATGTCACCGCCGAGCGGGCACAGATGGACTACTACGTGCTGTCCGACAAGCGCGATCCGAGGGCGACGTCGTCGTGGACCCGTTCGTACCGGACCCGGTCCGGGAGCCAGCGGGTGGAGCGGGTCAAGTCACCCGTCCGCTAATGGGTTCCGAGGGATTCGAGGAAGCCGAGCGCCGCCGTCCAGGCGGCCTCGGTGGCCTCCGCGTCGTAGTCCAGCAGCTGCTCGTCCGTGAACAGGTGCCCGGCCCCCGGGTAGCGGTAGATCTCCACGTCCGCCCCGGCCCGCCCCATCCGCAGGTACCAGGCGTTGAGCCAGTCGTGCGGTTCGAAGGGGTCGGGGTCGGCGACATGCAGTTGCACGGGCAGCTCGTCCACGGCCACGTTCTCCGGCAGGTCCGAGGTGCCGTGCAGAAGCAGGAGCCCGCGCGCCTTCTCATCGACCAGCGCCAGGTTCTGGGCGATCGCCCCACCCAGCGAGAACCCGGCATAGACCAGACCCCGGTCGGACAGCGGGGCGGCCGCCTTCACCGCCCGTCGCAGCAGCTCCTCCCGGCCGATCTCGTCCTTGATGGACATGCCGTCCTCGACGCCGTCCGCCGTACGCCCGTCGTAGAGGTCCGGTACGAGCACCTCGTGCCCGGCGGCACGCAGCCGCTCGGCGGCGGTGTGCACGGCGGGCCGCAGCCCGTAGGCGGAATGGAACAGAACAACCGACGCCACTGGAGTCACTTCCTTAAAACCGCTGGATCGCGTGGCCCCATCGTGCCAGCTACGGTCGGCAAGGGGAGGCCCGGCAGCGGACCGTCGGAAGGGCTGGAAGGGGCTGAGCAGCTGTGGCAGACGCGCTGCGCCCCCTCGCGGTCCTCGGCGGGGCGGTGATCGTCACCCTCGCGGTCGGCTGGACCGTCGACCTGGCGTTGCGCCGGATGGGTGCCCGGCACCCCGAAACCCCGCTGTGGGATCTGCTGCGCCGCTGCCGGTGGCCACTGCGGCTGACGCTGTGCGCGGCGCTGCTGCTCGGCGGTTACCAGGTCGTCCGGCCGGCCCGGGGGCATAACGGGGCCATCGGGCAGGTGCTGGCCCTGCTGCTGATCGGGTTCTGTGGCTGGCTCGCGGTCCGGGTGGCGGACGCGGTGATCGAGTCCGGCTATGCGCGCTATGCCTCCGGCGACCGGGACCCGGCCCGGCTGCGCCGGGTGCGCACCCAGCTGACGCTCATTCAGCGGATCGTCACGGCGGCCATCGCCGTGCTGGCGGTGGCGGCGATGCTGCTGACCTTCCCCGCCATGCGGGCCGCGGGGGCCTCGCTGCTGGCCTCGGCCGGGCTGATCGGCATCGTCGCGGGCATCGCCGCCCAGTCGACGCTGGGCAATCTCTTCGCGGGGCTGCAGATCGCCTTCGGCGACGTGGTGCGCATCGGTGACACGGTGGTGGTCGCGGGCGAGCGGGGCACCGTCGAGGAGATCACGCTGACCTATCTGGTGGTGGCGACCTGGGACGAACGGCGCATCACCATGCCGGTGTCGTACTTCACCAGCCGCCCGTTCGAGAACTGGTCGCGCGGTACCCCGACGATGACCGGCACCGTCTTCCTCCATCTGGACCACTCCGCCCCGCTGGGCCCGCTGCGCGAGCAGCTGCACACGGTGCTGCGGGGCTGCCCCGAGTGGGACGGGCGGGACTGGAGCCTGACGGTCACCGACACCACGCCCTCGACGATCCAAGTGCGGGCGCTGATGACCGCCCAGGATCCGGACGGCATCTGGGCCCTGCGCTGCGCGGTCCGCGAAGAACTCATCGCCTGGCTGCGCAGCGAACATCCGTATGCACTGCCGCGCATCACCACGGCACCCGCGCCACCCGGTCCGGCGGACACCTCGGACTCCCCCTAAGGATCCCTAAGGACCCCGCAGGCTCCGTACGTCCAGGTGGCGCAGCACCCGGTCCACCACCTCGGGATCCATCCACGGCTCGCTGCGCGCGTCGAGTACCGCGTGCCGCGCGGCCGAGAGCAGATCGCCCTGGATGCGCTGGATGGTGCGCAGCCGCTGGACGCGCTGGGCGTGGGCCTCGCGCCGCTCCTCGTCGACCATCTCGGGGCTGATGCGGGCGCCGATGTCGTAGGCGCGCCGGTACAGCATCTCCATCAGGTCCTCGGAGAGGTCCTCCGCCCGCTCGATCTCCAGCAGCCGGTGCTTGGCCGCCTTGGCGGCGCGGACGGCCAGCTGCCGCTCCAGATCCCGGGTCCAGTCGGAGTCGGCGCGCACCCCGAGCAGCCTGACCAGCCGGGGCAGCGTCAGGCCCTGGACGACGAGCGTGGCGATGATGACGGCGAAGGCGATGAAGAGGATTTCGTCCCGGGCCGGGAAGGGTGATTTATCGTCCGTGGTCAGCGGGATGGCCAGGGCGAGCGCCACGGAGGCCACGCCGCGCATCCCGGACCACCACATCACCAGGGTCTCCCGCCAGCTCGTCGGGATCTCCTCGTCGATGTCGCGGCCCTTGTGCAGCCTCTTGGCCAGCCAGGTGGCGGGCAGCAGCCACATCAGACGCACGCCGACCACGACGGCGATGACGATGCCGCCGATGCCGAGCATCTCGCCCCAGCGGCCCGAGGCAGTGCCGAGGGCGGTGTGCAGCTCGAGGCCGACGAGGCCGAAGGCGACGCCGGTGACAAGGGTGTCGACGATCTCCCAGAAGGTGTGCCCGGCCAGCCGCCCCAGCACATCGTCGGCGTCCGATGCGTACTCGGCGAGGAAGAGCGCGGTGGTCAGCACCGCGAGCACCCCGGAGCCCTTGAACTCCTCGGCCAGGACATAGGAGACGAACGGCACCAGCAGGGTGAGCCCGATCTGGAGCGTCGCGTCGCCGAGGACGTCCATCAGCCGCTTGGTGACCCAGCCGAGCAGCAGGCCGACCACGATGGCCAGCACGGCGGAGAACACCAGCTCGGCGACCGCCTTCGGCAGCGAGAAGCTGCCGCTGACGGCCGCCGCGATGGCCACGTGGTAGAGCACGATGGCGGTGACGTCGTTGAAGAGCCCCTCGCCCTCGAGGATGGAGACCAGGCGGCGCGGCAGCCCCAGGGAGCCCGCGACGGCCGTCGCGGCGACGGGGTCGGGCGGGGCGACGAGCGCGCCCAGCGCCACGGCCGCCGCGAGCGAGATGCCCGGCACGATCGCGTTGGCGACGGCGGCGACCGCAGCGGTGGTGACGAAGACGAGCGCCACCGCCAGCAGGAAGATCGGCCGCCGGTTGGCCGCGAACTGCCGCCAGGAGGTGCGCTGGGCGGATGCGTAGAGCAGCGGCGGCAGCACCAGCGGGAGGATGAACTCCGGCGGGATGGCGATGTTCGGTACGAACGGCAGCAGGGCGAGGACGATCCCGCCCAGCGTCATCAGCACCGGTGAGGGCAGCCCCAGCCGGTCCCCCAGCGGCACCGTGACGAGCGCCCCGAGGAGCAGCACGAACAGCAGGGCCAGCTGGTCCACGGGGCTCTCCGGGCGGCTGGGTGGACGGCAGATCCACTTCAGCCTGACACGGAGCGGCCGGGCGGGCCTGCCGAAGTCCGGTGCGTGCTGCCGCGTGGGCACAACCGGCCGCGGACGGCCCGCGGCTGGCCGGCCGCGCCTCCGGCGGAGCGCTCGGCTCAGCCGCTCACGCGCTGTCCGCGCGCACCGTGTCCAGCGCGTGTCGGAGGTCGTCCGGGTAGGCGCTCTCGAACTCCACCCAGCGTCCGTCCGCCGGGTGTTCGAAGCCGAGCCGGACGGCGTGCAGCCACTGCCGGGTCAGCCGCAGCCGCTTGGCGAGGGTGGGGTCGGCGCCATAGGTGAGGTCGCCGACGCAGGGGTGCCGGTGGGCGGCCATGTGTACCCGGATCTGGTGCGTACGGCCGGTCTCCAGCTTGATGTCGAGCAGGCTGGCGGCCCGGAACGCCTCGATGAGGTCGTAGTGCGTGACGGACGGCTTGCCGTCGGCGGTGACCGCCCACTTGTAGTCGTGGTTGGGGTGCCGGCCGATGGGGGCGTCGATGGTGCCGCTCAGCGGATCCGGGTGGCCCTGCACCAGCGCGTGGTAGCGCTTGTCGACCGTACGTTCCCGGAACTGCGCCTTGAGCAGGGTGTAGGCGCGCTCGGACTTGGCGACGACCATCAGCCCGGAGGTGCCGACGTCCAGCCGGTGGACGATGCCCTGGCGCTCGGCGGCTCCCGAGGTGGAGATGCGGTAGCCCGCGGCGGCGAGCCCGCCGATGACGGTGGGTCCGGTCCAGCCGGGGCTGGGGTGCGCGGCGACGCCGACCGGCTTGACGATCACGACGATGTCCTCGTCGTCGTGGACGATCTCCATGCCTTCCACGGGCTCCGCGACGATCTGCACCGGCGCGGGCGGCGCGGGCAGCTCGACCTCCAGCCAGGCGCCACCGCTCACCCGGTCGGACTTCCCGGCCTCCGCCCCGTCGAGCTGGACCTTGCCCGCGGCCGCCAGCTCGGCCGCCTTGGTGCGGGAAAAGCCGAACATTCGGGCGATCGCGGCATCGACGCGCTCGCCCTCGAGGCCATCGGGGACGGGAAGGGCGCGGATCTCGGGAATGGTGCTCACCCGTCGAGTATGCCGGACGGGTGACCTCGGTCCTTACGCCAGTCCGGGTCAGTCCCGGTGGACGGTGCCGTCCGGGTCCAGACCGCGGAACGAGAGGATCACGATCAGGAGGCCGCCGCAGACGATCGCCGAGTCCGCGAGGTTGAAGACCGGGTAGTGCGCGGGCGCGATCCAGTCCACCACGCCGCCCTCGAGGCCGCCGGGGTCCCGGAAGAGCCGGTCGGTGAGGTTGCCGAAGGCGCCGCCCAGCAGCAGGCCGAGCGCGATCGCCCAGGGCAGGCTGTGGAGCTTGCGCGCGATGCGGATGATCACCACGATCACCGCGGTGGCGATGCAGGTGAAGACGATCGTCAGCGCCTCGCCTATCCCAAAGGCGGCGCCACGGTTGCGGATCACATGGAGCTGGAGCCAGGTGCCGAACACCTCGACGGGGTCGTGGTGTTCCAGCTTGGCCACCACGGCCAGCTTGCTCCCCAGGTCGAGCAGGTAGGCGAAGGCGGCGACCCCGAGCAGCACTCCGATCCGGCGCCTGCCCGTGGTTGCGTCCTTCTCGCCGGCGGCCTGCTCACCGGCCGCCGGTCCGTTCGCCCCATCGGCGCCCTTCGGCGTGCCGGTGGACCTTCCGGTCTGCTCCGCCTCTGTCACGTGAGTCCTTCGCGTTGCTCGGCGTTCTGTACCGCTACCGCTCCCCACCATCATCCGGCATGACAGTGCCGTGCACTCCTGCGACTGATGGGTGCCAGGTGTTCTGCCCGGCTGAGGATGAGGGTACGGCACACCGTGCGGCGAGGTCAGCGGCGTTCCTGCCGCTGCTTGCACTCGACGCACAGGGCTGCCCGGGGGAACGCCTGCATCCGGGCCTTGCCGATGGGCTTGCCGCAGTTCTCGCAGAAACCGTAGGTACCCGCGTCCAGCCGGTGCAGTGCCCGCTCGGTCTGGAGCAGCATCTCGCGGGCGTTGGCGGCCAGGGCCAGCTCGTGCTCGCGGGCGATGTTCTTGGTGCCGGTGTCCGCCTGATCGTCGCCCGCCCCGTCACCCGAGTCGCGCATCAGCCCGCTGACCGCGTCCTCCGCGGCCTGGATCTCGGACCGCAGCCGGAGCACCTCGCTCTGCAGCTCGGTGCGGGCCTCGACCACCTCGGCAGGCGACCAGGGCTCCTCCCCCGGCCGTACCGGGAGCTCTCCGGGGCCGCCCGCGCGGGCTCCCGGCACCTTCTTCGCGGCCTCACCCAGGGTCTTCTTCGCAGCCACCGTCCTGGCTCCCGTCTTCTTCGCGGTTTCCGCCGACGCCGGTCCCTCCGCCACGGCCTTCCTCGCCGGTGCGCGCTTGGCGGGCGCGGCCTTCTTCACGGCCGGTGCGCTTTTCTTCGCAGCAGCTTCCTCCACCCCGGCGGTTTTGGTCACCGTGGCCTTTCCGGCCGCGGCGGCCTTCTTCGGCGGTGCCGCCCGCTGTGCCGTCTTCTTGACCGCCGGTGCCTTCTTCGCCGGTGCGGTCTTCTTGACCGTGCTCTTCTTCGCCGCCGTGCTCTTCTTCGCGGCCGCTCTTTCGGCCACCGTGGCCTTCACCGCCGGCGTGGTGGCTGCCTCGGCCGCCGCGGCCTTACGGCCGGTGGCGGTCTGCTTGGCGGCCGCCGTCTTCTTGGCCGCTTTCTTGGCCGCGGCCTTTTTCGCCGGGGCGGCCTTCCCCGGACCGGCCCCCTTTTTCACCGGCGCGGCCCCCGCGGACGCGACCTTCCTCGAGGACTTCTCCGCCATGGCCGCGATCCCTTCACATTTTACGATCTTGCGCGCGAATCGTGCGGGAACGATAAATCGGCTCAGGGCACTCGGCAACGGGGCACGCCGGTCTCCTGCCTTGTGCCCCGCCCCCGGCCCCGTAACCCGAACCGGATAATCGGGTCGTCCACCGCCGAGTGCGCCCCGTACACTGGCCGGAGCGAAAGGCGTGGATGGGACCAGTAGCGTCGTACGCAGCCATCAGCGACCCGGGGACGGTGCGAGCCCGGGGGCGTGCACGAAGCGAAGATCAGCCCGGAGCCGCCGGAAGAACGCCCCCATGGGTCAGTAGAACCGGCATCGCGACCCCAATGAGGGGGCCTCGGGCCAGGTGCCCGCGGCCAAGGAGGGTGGTACCGCGGGAGCGCAACAGCTCTCGTCCCTCCGACGGACAGCGCACAACCCGTCCCGCCGGAGGAAGCCGATGACGCAGTACCGACAGGTGCCCGCCCAGGTCGACCTGCCCGCCCTGGAGCACGCCGTGCTCGAGTTCTGGCGCGAGCAGAAGGTCTTCGCCCGTACCCTCGCCCAGTCCGAGGGCCGCCCCGAGTGGGTGTTCTACGAGGGCCCGCCAACCGCCAACGGCATGCCCGGTGCGCACCACATCGAGGCCCGGGTCTTCAAGGACGTCTTCCCGCGCTTCCGCACCATGCAGGGCTACCACGTCGGCCGCAAGGCCGGCTGGGACTGCCATGGCCTGCCGGTCGAGCTGGCGGTCGAGAAGGAGCTCGGCTTCTCCGGCAAGCAGGACATCGAGGCGTATGGCATCGCCGAGTTCAACGCCAAGTGCCGCGAGTCCGTGACCCGCCACACCGACGCCTTCGCCGAGCTCACCACGCGCATGGGCTACTGGACGGACCTGGACGGCGCCTATCGGACGATGAACCCGGAGTACATCGAGTCCGTCTGGTGGTCGCTGAAGGAGATCTTCAACAAGGGCCTGCTGGTCCAGGACCACCGCGTCGCCCCCTGGTGCCCCCGCTGCGGCACCGGTCTGTCCGACCACGAGCTGGCGCAGGGCTATGAGACGGTCGTCGACCCGTCCGTCTTCGTCCGCTTCCCGCTGACCTCCGGCCCGCTCGCGGGCGAGGCCTCGCTGCTGATCTGGACCACCACACCCTTCTCTCTGGTCGCCAACTTCGGCGCGGCCGTTCACCCCGAGGTGACCTATGTGGTCGCCACCGACGGCACCGAAAAGCTGGTGGTCGCCGAACCCCTGGTGGCCAAGGCACTGGGCGAGGGCTGGAAGGCCACGGGGCAGAGCTTCACCGGCCGTGAGATGGAACGCTGGACCTATCAGCGCCCGTTCGAGTGGGCCGACATCCCCGACGCCCATTACGTGATGAACGCCGACTTTGTGACGACCGAGGACGGCACCGGTGTGGTCCACCTGGCCCCCTTCGGCGGCGACGACTTCAAGGTCGCCCGGGCCTATGGAATCCCCGTGGTGGTCCCGGTGCGCTCGGACGGCACCTTCGAAGACGGACTGGACGTCGTCGGCGGCCAGTTCTTCAAGAAGGCCGACGAGGCACTGGTGACCGCACTCGAGGCACGCGGAGCGCTCTTCCGGCACGTCCCCTACGAGCACAGCTACCCGCACTGCTGGCGCTGCCACACGCCGCTCCTCTACTACCCACAGCCGTCCTGGTACATCCGTACGACCGCGGTCAAGGACCGGCTGCTCGAGGAGAACGAGAAGACCAACTGGTTCCCCGAGTCGGTCAAGCACGGCCGCTTCGGCGACTGGCTCAACAACAACATCGACTGGGCGCTCTCCCGGAACCGCTACTGGGGCACCCCACTGCCCATCTGGCGCTGCGAGGACGGCCACCTCACCTGTGTCGGCTCGCTGACCGAGCTCACCGAGCTGACCGGCACCGACCAGAGCGGCCTGGACCCGCACCGCCCGTACATCGACGCGGTGACCTTCACCTGCACCACCGAGGGCTGCTCGCACACCGCCGCCCGGGTGCCCGAGGTCATCGACGCCTGGTACGACTCCGGTTCCATGCCGTTCGCCCAGTGGGGTTACCCGTACCGGAACAAGGAGCTCTTCGAGCGGCGCTACCCGGCACAGTTCATCTCGGAGGCCATCGACCAGACGCGTGGCTGGTTCTACACCCTGATGGCGGTCGGCACGCTGGTCTTTGACAAGTCCTCGTACGAGAACGTCGTCTGCCTCGGCCACATCCTGGCCGAGGACGGCCGGAAGATGTCCAAGCACCTGGGCAACATCCTCCAGCCCATCCCGCTGATGGACCAGCACGGCGCCGACGCCGTCCGCTGGTTCATGGCCGCCGGCGGCTCCCCCTGGGCCGCGCGCCGGGTGGGTCACGGCACCATCCAGGAGGTCGTCCGCAAGACGCTCCTCACCTACTGGAACACGGTCGCCTTCCAGGCCCTTTACGCCCGCACCTCCGGCTGGGCCCCCTCCGCCGCCGACCCGGCCCCGGCCGATCGGCCGCTGCTGGACCGCTGGCTGCTCGGCGAGCTGAACACGCTGGTCGGACAAGTCACCGAGGCCATGGAGGCCTATGACACCCAGCGCGCCGGCAAGCTGCTGTCCGCCTTCGTGGACGACCTGTCCAACTGGTACGTCCGCCGGTCCCGGCGCCGCTTCTGGCAAGGCGACGCGGCCGCACTGCGCACCCTGCACGAGGTCGTCGAGACCGTCACCCGGCTGATGGCCCCTCTGGTGCCGTTCATCACCGAGCGGGTGTGGCAGGACCTGGTCGTCCCGGTCGACCCCCAGGCCCCGGAGTCCGTGCACCTCGCCACCTGGCCGGTGGCCGACACCGCGCTCGTCGATCCGGCGCTGTCACGGCAGGTGCTGCTCGTCCGCCGCCTGGTCGAACTGGGCCGGGCCACCCGCGCCGAGTCCGGCGTCAAGACCCGCCAGCCGCTGTCCCGCGCGCTGGTCGCGGCGGCCGGCTTTGAGGCACTGGGCGAGGAACTGCGCGCCCAGATCGCCGAGGAGCTGAACGTCTCCTCGCTCGCCTCCCTCACCGCCGATCCCTCCGGGGCGGGCGGCGGCTCCCTGGTCGACACCACCGCCAAGGCCAACTTCCGTGCTCTGGGCAAGCGGTTCGGCAAGGGCGTCCAGGCCGTGGCCAAGGCCATCGCCGCCACGGATGCCGCCGCACTGTCGCTGGCCCTGCGCGAGGGAACCGCCTCGGTCGTGGTGGACGGCGAGACCGTGGCCCTCTCCCCCGACGAGGTCATCGTCACCGAAACCCCCCGTGAGGGCTGGTCGGTGGCCTCCGACTCGGGCGCGACCGTCGCGCTCGATTTGGAGATCACCCCCGAGCTGCGCCGGGCGGGTCTCGCCCGGGACGCCATCCGGCTGATCCAGGAGGCCCGCAAGAACAGCGGCCTGGACGTCGCCGACCGCATCGCCCTGCGCTGGAAGTCCGGTGACCAGGAGGTCCAAACGGCCCTGACCGAGCACTCCGGGCTCATCGCGGACGAGGTCCTGGCAACGGACTTCGCCACCGGCGAGGCCGATGACACCTTCGGCGCACCGTTCGAGGACGAGGGCCTCGGGCTGACGTTCCGTCTCCGCAAGGCGTAGGGGGTGTCCGATGGGTCGGTGCGGGCCCTGACACACGACAGCGGCGGGGCCGCTCCCTCGGTCCGAGGGGGCGGCCCCGCCGCTTTGACGTCAACGCGCCAAGGCGGGGCGGAATCGAACCGCCTTCCTCCCACATGCCATGAAGGCGCTCTACCAGCTGAGCTCCACGCCTCGACGCCCAGAGCAGTGTACAGATGTGCGAAATGGGCCGGGCCCCTGGGGTGATCCCAGGGGCCCGGCCCAGATAACCGACCGCCTACGGCCGTCAGTTGTCATCCTCGTCGATCAGGAAGCCCCGCATCGGCGAAGGCGCCTGCATCGGCTGCGGGCCCTGCGGTCGCACCGGCGCCATCGGCTGGGTCATGGCCGGCGACATCTGCTGCTGCCCGCCATAGGACGGGCCGGCCGTCGACTGACCGTGACCACCCATGCTGTGACCGCTCATTCCCGCACCGGCCGAGGCCATCGACCCGCTCATCGAGGGGGCCGGCGGCAGCGACGGAGCGCCGGAACCACGCGGCGGGGCCAGCGAGTCGTCCGCCTGGTTCTCCAGCTGACGCAGCTGGCTCTCCAGATAGGACTTCAGGCGGGTGCGGTACTCGCGCTCAAAGCCGCGCAGGTCTTCGACCTTGCGCTCCAGCGTGGCGCGGGCGGACTCCAAGGAGCCCATCGCCACCCGGTGCTTCTCCTGCGCGTCCCGCTCCAGGGCGTCCGCCTTGGCACGGGCGTCCCGCTCCAGACCCTCGGCGCGGCTGCGCGCCTCGCCGACGATCTTGTTGGCCTCGGAACGAGCCTCCGCGATCGCCTGGTCGGCGGTCTGCTGAGCGAGCGACAGCACTCGAGCCGCGCTGTCACCACCCGGACCCTGCCCCGGCTGAGGCAGCTGCGGTCCGCCCATCGGACCACCCTGGCCCATGGGGTTCTGCCCCATCGGACCGGGCTGACCCATGGGGCCACCCTGGCCCATCGGACCGGGCTGGCCCATCGGACCACCCTGGCCCATCGGACCGCCTTGGCCCATCGGCCCGCCGAGCGGGCCACCACCCATCGGACCACCCTGGCCCATGGGGTTCTGCCCCATCGGGCCCGCGCCATGCGGACCCTGGGGACCGTGGCCGTGTCCGCCCGGCCCGGCCGGCAGCTGCGGGGCACCGCCCGGCAACTGCGGCGGGCCGCCCATCTGCTGCTGGTTCGGCGGCACCGGCTGCGGGCCGGATATGGCGGCGGGCACCGGAGCACCGGGCCGCTGGTCCTGCGGCTCGGGCTTGCGCATTCCCTGCTGCTGGTTCTGCGCGGCGGCCCGGGTCGCGGCGGCCAGCTTGGCGCGCAGGTCTTCGTTCTCCCGGAGCAGACGCGTCAGTTCGGCCTCGACCTCGTCGAGAAAGGCATCGACCTCGTCCTCGTCATAGCCTTCTCGGAGGCGGACGGTCGTGAACTGCTTGTTCCGCACGTCCTCGGGGCTCAGCGGCATCTCTTCTTCACCTCAACGTAGTCGTCGGCAATCGGCAAGACCGTATCGTTCACAGCCGCGTTCACAGCCGGCTCACGACGGTGATCAGGATGTAGACGATGATCATCAGTACGAAGAAGGACAGGTCGAGCGCCACGCCCCCGAGACGCAGCGGCGGGATGAACCGCCGCAAAAGCTTGAGTGGCGGATCGGTGACAGTGTAGGTGGCCTCGAGGAGGACCACCATCGCCTTGCCGGGTTGCCACGAGCGGGCGAACTGGAAGACATAATCCATCACCAACCGGAAGATGAGCACAATCAGAAAGCAGTACAGCGCGATGTAGATCACCTGCTGTGCGATGCCCATCTCGCGCTTCCCTCTCCCCTTGCTCATTCCCGAGCTAACGGCCCATTAGGCCGTCGCTCACCCGGTATTGCCCGATAGTGCGTCTCTAGCTCTGGTTGAAGAACCCGCCCTCTGCGATGCGGGCCTTGTCCTCCGCCGTGACATCGACGTTAGCAGGAGACAGCAGGAACACCTTCTGCGTCACCCGTTCGATGCTCCCGTGCAGGCCAAAGACAAGTCCGGCGGCGAAGTCGACAAGTCGCTTCGCATCGGTGTCGTCCATCTCGGTCAGATTCATGATCACCGGGGTGCCCTCACGGAAGTGTTCCCCGATGGTACGGGCCTCGTTGTAGGTCCGGGGGTGCAATGTCGTGATGCGGTAGGGCTCCCGCTCGGACACAACCTTGGGCATGATCACCGGTGCGTTCTTCTCCAGAGAGTGGCGTTCGGATGTGATGGACGACACGGGGGCGATTCGGGCGGGTCGTCCCGTTTCCGCTGTGAGCGGAGTGGGTTCGCGTTGCGCGGGAGGCTGGGCGACCCGAACCGGTTCTTCCGGCTGGGTCTGTTGGGCTTGGTGCTGCTGTCGGCGGCGGTCGGGCTCGGGCTCGGGCTCGAACTGGTCGTCGGGGTCGAACCCCCGGCCGTCGTACCCATCGTCCTCCACGAGGCCGAGGTAGACCGCCATCTTGCGCATCGCGCCGGCCATTCTCTGCGTCCTCCGCTCTGTGGTGGATCGGCTCCTCAACGGCGCTGGATCCACGTGCCATTCCCGCCTTTTGACGGGAATGACCATATTTTGTGCTGTGGTCCGACTCTTGGCGACGTTACCCGAGCCCGGGGCGGACTCCGAGTACCGCTGAGCCGACGCGCACATGTGTCGCACCCGCCGCCACCGCGTCTTCGAGATCCGCGCTCATCCCTGCCGACACCATGTTCGCAGCCGGATGGGCCGCGCGCAGGTCCGTTGCGATTTCCCGCAGCCGCTCGAAGGCCGCCCGGGGGCGGCCCGCGTACGGGCCGGCCAGCGGAGCCACCGTCATGAGCCCCGCCGGGCGCAGCCCTTCGGCCCCCGCGAGGGCGTCGGCGAGCGCCGCCACCCCGTCCGGCGCGACCCCGCCACGACCGGAGCCTCCCCCCGGTTGGGCGTCAAGAGCCACCTGGATCAGGCAGTCCAGTTCCCGGCCCGCGCGCACGGCCGCCGTGGAAAGCGCTGTGACCAATCTGACCCGGTCAATGGAGTGCACCACGTCGGCATAATTCACCACCGATCGCACTTTGTTTGTCTGCAATTGACCAACGAAGTGCCAAGTGAGTGGCAAATCCCGGCATTCCGCGGCTTTAGGAGCTGCGTCCTGATCTCGGTTCTCCGCTACCTGACGCACCCCCAGCTCCGCGAGATGTCTCACATCGCTCGCGGGATAGGTCTTGGTGACCACGATGAGGGTCACTTCTTCACGCTTTCGGCCCACCGCCGCACAAGCGGCAGAGATACGTTCCTCCACCCGAGCGAGGTTGTGGGCCAATTGGGTTCTGCGATCCGTCACTGCTCAGCGTCCAACCAGACATAGCTCGCGAGCCGCCCCGTGGTGCGCTCGCGCCGATAGGAGAAGTGGTCCGCGGACTCCAGCGTGCAAATGTGCGACCTGTCAACGGCCATGACGCCCATTCGGCCGAGCTGGGCGACGACTCCGGCCGCGACATCCACCGCCGGGGTGCCCTGCCGGGTGGTGGCCCATGCCTCGGGCACCGCCCCGGCCACCTCGGCACGCATCCCTTCGGGAACCTCATAGCAAAGGCCGCAGACCGAGGGGCCAAGGTGTGCGAGGATCCGGGCCGGCTCGGCGCCCAGGCCGGTCATCGCCTCGATGACCGCGGGCACCACTCCGGCGACCAGCCCCGGCCGCCCGGCATGGGCCGCTCCCGCGATCCCGGCGACCGGATCGGCCAGCAGCACCGGGGTGCAGTCGGCGGTCAGCACGGCGAGGGTGATTCCCCGGCGGGCCGTCACCACCGCGTCCACCGCGGGGACTTCGGCGGCCCGCCGCCAGGGTCCGTCCACCACGGCCACGTCCTTGCCATGCACCTGGTTCATCCAGACGACCGCCGCCGGGTCGAGACCCAGTGCCCGCGCCGCCCGCTGCCGGTTGGTCCGTACGGCCACGGGGTCGTCGCCGACCGCGCCGCCCAGATTGAGCTCCGCATAAGGAGCGGCGCTCACCCCGCCCCACCTGTCGGTGAAGGCGAAGTGCGCGCCGCTCGCATGTGCCACGTGTGTCACGGAAGGCACCGTGTGCTGTTGGCCTATCACTGGGGGCCGTTACTTCAGGAAGTCGGGAACGTCCAGTTCCTCGGCGGTCGAGTCCTGGTACGGCCGGGCCGGCGGGACCTGCGGCGAGGTGACCGGGGGCGGCGGGACCTCGGCGACCGGGGCCGGGTCGACCGTCGGCTCCTCGGTGCGCGGGGTCACGCTGCCGAGCCCGCCGAACGACGGGCGGGCCGGCTCGGCCGGAGCCGCCGGACGGCTGGACACCGAGGCCGGGGTGCTCTCCTCGCGGCCGCCGTAGGTGGAGCCGAGCACCTTGTCGCGGCTGCCCTTGGCCGGCGGCTGGCCGCCGTCGAAGCCGGCCGCGATGACGGTGACCCGGACCTCGTCGCCGAGGGCGTCGTCGATGACGGCGCCGAAGATGATGTTGGCCTCGGGGTGGGCGGCCTCGCTGACCAGTTGGGCGGCCTCGTTGATCTCGAACAGACCGAGGTCGGAACCGCCGGAGATGGAGAGCAGCACGCCCCGGGCACCGTCGATGGAGGCCTCGAGCAGTGGCGAGGAGATCGCCATCTCGGCGGCGGCCACCGCCCGGTCGTCGCCGCGCGCCGAGCCGATGCCCATCAGCGCGGAACCGGCCTCCGACATCACGGACTTGACGTCGGCGAAGTCGAGGTTGATCAGCCCCGGGGTGGTGATCAGGTCGGTGATGCCCTGGACGCCCGACAGCAGCACCTGGTCGGCGGACTTGAACGCGTCGAGCACGCTCACCTGGCGGTCCGAGATGGACAGCAGCCGGTCGTTGGGGATGACGATGAGGGTGTCGACCTCTTCGCGCAGGCCCGCGATGCCGTCCTCGGCCTGGTTCGCCCGGCGGCGGCCCTCGAAGGTGAACGGGCGGGTGACCACACCGATCGTCAGGGCGCCCAGCGAGCGTGCGATGTTGGCGACGACGGGGGCGCCGCCGGTGCCGGTGCCACCGCCCTCGCCGGCGGTGACGAAGACCATGTCGGCCCCCTTGAGGACCTCCTCGATCTCCTCGCGGTGGTCCTCCGCGGCCTTGCGGCCGACATCGGGGTTGGCGCCGGCGCCGAGGCCGCGGGTGAGCTCCCGGCCGACATCGAGCTTTACATCGGCGTCGCTCATCAGCAGGGCCTGTGCATCGGTGTTGATCGCGATGAACTCGACGCCCTTGAGACCGACCTCGATCATCCGGTTGATGGCGTTCACGCCACCGCCGCCGATGCCGACGACCTTGATGACTGCGAGATAGTTCTGCGGTGCTGCCACGTCGAAGGCCTCTCGCCTCGAGTTACGTATGCCTGGAGGTCGGTTCGCAATGCCAACCCGAACCCTAACGTTGAAGTTTAGGGTTACCCGTGTCACTGTTCCCTGGGTTCTCGGGACATGACACTAAGTCGACAAGTGGTGCGTGTTCAACGAACACGCCGAACCTCCCGTTTTTCTTTTCACCCTATGTGATCACCCATAGGCGTAGCCAACCAGGGTGCTGGCACGGCGGACCCCTCGTCAACTCCCCGACGCCGCAGGGGCGCTGGGAGCGCTGACGTCGAAGTGGTTCGCACCGTGCGCCGCCTTCATCAGTGCGGCGAGCGCACGGGCCTTCGCATCGCCCCGCTCACCGCTGCCCCAGACGACCGTCCGACCGCCCGTCAGCTCCACCGTGATGGAGTCGTACGAGCGTACGCGAACGGTCACGGTGTCCTTGCGGACCGCCGGTGGCAGGGAGGCCGCGACCCGGACGCCCTCGCCCTCGAGCCGTTCGCGGCCGAACCAGCCAAGGCTCGACGAGTTCCCGGGCGCCTCCAGCGTGAGCCGGGGCACCCGCTGCGGAGGGTGATCGACTGTGGCGAACCGCACGCCTTTACCGTCGATTTCGACAAACTTCCCGTCTTTTTCGAGGATCGCCCTTGGCTGTCGTTCGGTCACTTTGAGACTGATCGCGTGTGGCCAGGAGCGCGACACTTCCACCGTCTCGATGCGCGGCAGCCGGGTGCGCAGCCGGTCCGCGATGGCGTCGGTGTCCACCGACACCAGGGGTTCGCCGAGCGGTACGGCCGCCGCCGCCCGTACTTCGCCGGCGGTCAGCACCTCGGTGCCATGCACCTCCACCCGGCCGGCCCGGAGCCAACTGGAGCCATAGAGCGCCCAGCTGACGGCCGCGCCCAGGAGCACGGCCGCGATCCCCCAGACCAGCAGCCTGCGGCGGTGGGGCAGGCGGGGGCGGAAGCGGGCCAGGAGCCCGCGGGACTTCCCGGCCTTCGCGGGTTTCCCGCCGCCCTTGGCCGGCCGGGAGGGGCCGGACGCCGACGGTTTCGACCTCGGCTTACGGCTCTTCTCGCCACCGCGCCGGGCGATAGTCGGTCCGGCCACGCTCCCAGCCTCCTGCCTCTACGGGCCCCGTCAGCCCGATCTGCGTGCGGCAATCGCCTCGTACACCATGCCGACCAGCAGCTCGTCGGCGTCCCGGCGCCCGAACTCGGCGGCGGCGCGGGACATCTCGTACAGCCGGTGCGGATCGGCGAGCACCGGAAGCACGTGGTTCTGCACCCAGGCGGGGCTCAGCTCGGCGTCGTCGACCAGCAGACCACCGCCGGCCTTGACCACCGGCTGGGCGTTGAGCCGCTGTTCGCCGTTGCCGATGGGCAACGGGACATAGGCGGCGGGGAGCCCGACGGCGGACAGTTCGGCGACGGTCATCGCGCCCGCCCGGCAGAGCATCATGTCGGCCGCGGCATAGGCGAGATCCATACGGTCCACATACGATACCGGGATGTATGGCGGCATTCCGGGCATGTTGTCCGCGTGCGGCAGGTCGTTCTTCGGGCCGACCGCGTGCAGGATCTGGACGCCGGAGCGCTGGAGCACCGGGGCGACGGTCTGGACGACCTCGTTCAGCCTGCGGGCGCCCTGCGAGCCGCCGGAGACCAGCAGCGTCGGCAGGTTGGGGTCCAGACCGAAGGCCGCCCGCGCCTCGAAGCGCAGGGCCGCCCGGTCCAGGGTGGCGATGGAGCGGCGCAGCGGAATGCCGATGTAGCGGGCATTGCGCAGCTTGCTGTCCGGGGTGCTCACCGCGACCGAAGCGGCATAGCGCGAGCCGATCTTGTTGGCGAGGCCGGGGCGGGCGTTGGCCTCGTGGACGATGATCGGCACGCCGCGCCGCTTGGCGGCCAGATAGCCGGGCAGCGCCACATAGCCTCCAAAGCCGACCACACAGTCCGCCTTGGTGCGCTCCAGGATCTGCTCGGCGGCCTTGATGGTGCCGCGCAGCCGCCCGGGGACGGTGATCAGCTCCGGTGTGGGCTTGCGGGGCAGCGGTACGGCGGGGATCAGCCCCAGTTCATAGCCCCGCTCGGGCACCAGCCGGGTCTCCAGGCCCCGCTCCGTGCCGAGCGCCGTGATCCCCACGGTCGGGTCCTGCCTGCGCAGGGCGTCCGCGAGGGCGAGCGCGGGCTCGATGTGGCCGGCGGTCCCCCCGCCGGCGAGTACGACATGCACCGAAATTCACCGCTCTCCGGACGGTCGCTTCTTGACGCGCCGTCTCATCGTCTTCCATCTCACCCCAGGCTGCCGCATGGCCAGCGCCGCCCGCGCACCGGGTTCGTCGCGCGCGAAGGCGATCAGCAGCCCGATGGCGAACATGGTCGGCAGCAGGGCGGACCCTCCGTAGGAGAACAGCGGGAGCGGAACACCGGCGATCGGCAACAGGCCGAGCACCGCACCGATGTTGACCACGGCCTGAGCCATGATCCAGGTGGTCACCGCTCCCGCGGCGTACCTCACGAAGGGTTCCTCCGTGCGTCCGGCCACGCGGATACCCGCATAGCCTAGAGCCGCGAAGAGGGCGAGCACCGACAGCGTCCCTGCCAGGCCCAGTTCCTCACCGGTGATGGCGAAGATGAAGTCGGTGTGCGGCTCGGGCAGTTCGCCCCATTTCTCCACGCTCGCACCGAGTCCGGCACCGAACCAGCCGCCGTTGGCGAGGGCGTAGATTCCGTGTACGGCCTGCCAGCACTGGTCGTTCGGGCCGGGGTCGGTGGCGCCGATGCAGGCCAGCCGGGACATCCGGTTGGCGCTGGTCTTGATGAACAGCATGGCCAGCAGGACGGTGACGCCGAACACCCCGGAGAACAGCCGGGTGGGGGCGCCCGCCACCCACAGCAGGCCGAGCAGCACCGTGGTGAGGACGACGGTGGTGCCCATGTCGCCGCCCAGCATGATCAGGCCGAGCAGGACGAAGGTGACGGGCACCAGGGGCACCAGGAGGTGCTTCCACTGGGTGAGCAGCTTCTTGGCGTATTTGCGGGCCAGCAGGTCGGAGCCCCAGAGCACCAGCGCGAGCTTGGCGAATTCGCTGGGCTGGGCCTGGAAGGGGCCGCCGAGGGAGATCCAGTTGGTGTTGCCGTTGATGGTCTCGCCGATGCCCGGCACCTGGACCAGGACGAGCAGGAAGACCGAGCCGGCCAGCAGGGGGTAGGCGAGGGCGCGCAGCAGTTTGACCGGCGTCCGGGCGGCCACCAGCAGCAGCACGGCGCCGATGGCGGCGGCGAGCAGCTGCTTGCGGAAGAAGAAGGTGGGGGACAGTCCGCTCTGCAGGGCTTTGATCTGGGAGGCGGAGTAGACCATCACCAGGCCCAGCACGGTGATCAGCAGTGAGCCGCCGAGCAGCAGGTAGTAGGCGGTGAGCGGCCGGTCCCAGGCGCGCTTGGCGCGGCGGTGCAGGGTGCGCAGCCCGCCCAGTACGGTGCCGCGCGGCGGGCGGGGCGGCCGCGGGCCGCGGGCCGTGCCACCGCCCCCCGCCGGGCGGGGGGCGCGTACCGCGCGGGGTGTGGAGCCGCGCAGGGCCAGGCGCGCGGGGGGCAGGCCCGCGGTGTCGTCGGCGTACATCCGGGGTGTCCCCTCCGCTGGTTCCCGTGCCGCCCGGCCCGTGGCGCGGGGACCGTGCGGCTACTGTTGCGCGCCGCGGCCCGAGGGCAGTTCCCGGACCGCCTGGGCGAAGGCTTCGCCGCGCTTGTTGTAGTTGGTGAACATGTCCATCGAGGCGCACGCCGGGGCCATCAGGACGGTGTCTCCCGGCTTGGCGAGCCGCGCCGCCTCCTGGACGGCCGCGGCCATCGCCCCAGTGTCGGTCCGGGCGAGGTCCACCACCGGGACATCCGGTGCGTGTCGCGTCAGTGCCTGCTTGATCAGGGCCCGGTCGGCGCCGATGAGGACCGCGCCGCGCAGCCGCCCGGCCGCCTTGGCGACCAGCTCGTCGAAGGTGGCGCCCTTGGCGAGGCCGCCCGCGATCCACACGATCGACTCATAGGCGGCCAGGGACGCCTCGGCGGCATGGGTGTTGGTGGCCTTGGAGTCGTCCACATAGGCGACCCCGTCGACCTCCGCGACCAGGGCGATACGGTGGGCGTCGGGCCGGAAGGCGCGCAGTCCGTCGCGTACCGCCCGGGGTTCGACGCCGAAGGCGCGGGCCAGGGCGGCGGCGGCGAGGGCGTTGGCGATGTTGTGCGGGGCTGCCTTTCCCGACCGGGGAGCGATGTCGGCGACCTCGGCGAGTTCCTGGGCGCTCTGCTGCCGGTCGGCGACGAAGGCCCGGTCGACCAGGATGCCGTCGACGACGCCGAGCTCGGAGACGCGGGGGGCGCCGAGGGTGAAGCCGATGGCCCGGCAGCCCTCCTCGACATCGGCCTCGCGGACCAGGTGTTCGGTGACCCCCTTGTCGGCGGCAGCCGCGTTGTAGACACAGGCGACCTGGTTGCCCTGGTAGATCCGGCCCTTGTCGGCGGCGTACGCCTGCATGGAGCCGTGCCAGTCGAGGTGGTCGGGGGCGATGTTGAGGACGGCCGCGGAGTGGGCGCGCAGCGAGGGCGCCCAGTGCAGCTGGTAGCTGGAGAGTTCGACGGCGAGGACGTCGTACGGCTCCGGGGAGAGCACCACGTCGATGATCGGGGTGCCGATGTTGCCGACGGCGGCGGTGCGCAGGCCCGCGGCCTCCAGGATGCAGGCGAGCATCCGGACGGTGGTGGTCTTGCCGTTGGTGCCGGTGACGGCGAGCCAGGGGGCCGCGCCCTCGCCGCGCAGCCGCCAGGCGATCTCCACATCGCCGACCACCTCGACGCCCGCCTCGGCGGCGGCCGCGAAGAGCGGGCTGTCGGGCTTCCAGCCCGGCGAGGTGACCACGAGTTCGGTGCCCTCGGGGAGGGTGTGGGCGTCGCCCAGGCGGACCTCGATGCCCCGCAGGGAGGCGGCGCGCTCGCGCAGTGCCGCGCTGTCGCCGCCGTCGACGACGGTGAGGTGCGCGCCGAGGCCGGCCAGGGCGCGGGCGGCGCTGATGCCGCTCACGCCGAGGCCGGCGACGGTGATGTGCTTGCCGTGGAAACTCACTTGATGGCCAGCCATCCGGCGTAGAAGATTCCGAGTCCGACGGCCACGCACAGGCCCTGGATGATCCAGAACCGGACCACCACAAGGACTTCGCTCCACCCCTTGAGTTCGAAGTGGTGCTGGAGCGGGGCCATCCGGAAGACCCGCTTGCGGGTGAGGCGGAAGGAACCGACCTGGATCACCACGGACATGGTGATCAGCACGAACAGTCCGCCGAGGAGGGCGAGCAGCAGCTCGGTGCGGGAGCAGATGGCCAGCCCCGCGAGCGCGCCGCCCAGGGCGAGGGAGCCGGTGTCACCCATGAAGATCTTGGCGGGCGAGGTGTTCCACCACAGGAAGCCGAAGCAGGAGCCCATCAGCGCCGAGGCCACCACCGCCAGGTCGAGCGGGTCGCGCACCTCGTAACAGGCGGCGCCGGAGGTCAGCGAGTTGCCGCACCACTGGCCGTGCTGCCAGGTGCCGATGAAGACATAGGCGCCGAAGACCATCACCGACGCGCCGGTGGCCAGGCCGTCCAGGCCGTCGGTGAGGTTCACGCCGTTCGACATCGCGAGGATCATGAACAGCGCCCAGACCACGAAGATCACCGGGCCGACCGACCAGCCGAAGTCCTGGGTGAAGGACAGCCGGGTGGAGGCCGGGGTCTGCCCGCGGGTGTCGGAGAAATTCAGCGCGAGCACCGCGAAGGTGATGCCGACGATCAGCTGGCCGGCCATCTTCGCCTTGGCCCGCAGGCCCAGGCTCCGCTGCTTGACGATCTTGATGTAGTCGTCCAGGAAGCCGACCAGGCCCATGCCCGCCGTCAGGAACAGCACCAGCAGGCCCGAGGTGGTGGGCTCCTTGCTGGTGATCACCTTGGTGACGGCATAGGCGACCAGCGTGGCCATGATGAAGGCGATGCCGCCCATGGTGGGCGTGCCCTTCTTCCCGGCATGGCCGCGCGGGCCGTCGTCGCGGATGAACTGGCCATAGCCCTTGCGGGCCAGGAACTTGATCAGCAGCGGGGTGCCGATGAGGGTCAGGAAGAGCCCGATGACACCCGCGAAGAGGATCTGGTTCATCAGCCGGTGACCTCGCCCTCACCCGCGAGCAGCTGTTGCGCCACCTGCTCCAGGCCAAATGCCCTGGATGCCTTCACCAGTACGACGTCCCCCGGTCGCAGCTCCCTGCGCAACAGGTCGACCGCCGCCTGTGCGTCGGACACGTGCACCGACTCCTCACCCCACGAACCCTCGTTATAGGCGCCCATCCGCAGCCAGGCCGCTTCCCTGTCCCCGACTGCCACGAGCTTGCTGACGTTGAGCCGGACGGCGAGCCGCCCGACCGCGTCGTGCTCGGCGAGCGACTCGTCGCCGAGCTCGGCCATCAGGCCGAGGACCGCCCACGTGCGCCGCCCGGTGCTTCCCATGGCGGCCAGCGCACGCAGCGCGGCTCTCATGGATTCGGGGTTCGCGTTGTAGGCGTCGTTGACGATCGTCACGCCGTCCGAGCGCTCGGTGACCTCCATCCGCCAGCGCGAGACCTGGCCCGCCCCGGAGAGCGCGGTGGCGATCTCGGATGCGGGCATGCCCAGCTCATGGGCGACGGCGGCCGCGGCGAGCGCGTTCGACACGTGGTGCTCACCGTACAGCCGCATGGTCACTTCCCCGCACCCGGTGGGGGTGTGAAGCGTGAAGGAAGGCTGTCCGGCCGCGGTGAGGCGGACGTTCTCGGCGCGGACGTCCGCGTCCGCGGCCTCGCCGAAGAGGACCGTACGGGCCTTGGTGCGGGTGCTCATGGCCCGTACCAGCGGGTCGTCGGCGTTGAGCACGGCGACGCCGCCGTCCTCGGCCGGGGGCAGTGCCTCGACCAGCTCGCCCTTGGCCAGCGCGATCTGCTCGCGGCCGCCGAACTCGCCGATGTGGGCGGTGCCGACGTTGAGGACCAGGCCGATGCGCGGGGGCGTCAGCTCGGTGAGGTAGTGGATGTGGCCGACCCCGCGGGCGCCCATCTCCAGGACCAGGTAACGGGTTTCGGCGTCGGCGCGCAGCGCGGTGAGCGGCAGGCCGATCTCGTTGTTGAAGCTGCCCGCCGGGCACACGGTGGGGCCGAGCCGCTCCAGCAGCTGGCCGATCAGGTCCTTGGTGCTGGTCTTGCCGGCCGAGCCGGTGAGCGCGACGGCGGTGGTGCCGATCCGCTCCACCACGGCGCGGGCCAGGGCGCCCAGCGCCCGCTCGACGTCCTCGACGACGATCGCGGGGACGCCGACCGGACGGGCGGCCAGCACCGCCGCCGCGCCCGCCTCGACGGCGCGGCGGGCGAAGTCATGGCCGTCCACCTGCTCGCCCGCGAAGGCGGCGAAGAGGCCGCCGGGCCGCACCGCACGGGAGTCGATGACCACCGGGCCGGTGACGGCGCGTCCCGGGTCCGGTATGTCGTGCTGCTGTCCGCCGGTGATCTCGGCGATCTCGGCGAGGGACAGTGCGATCACCGGTGGTCACCTCCGGCCGTTCGGTCGGGCTTCCGGGTGGAGGGTTGTGCGCGCATGGCGGTCTGTCATCCCTGGTCGTTCCGGTGAGGGGTCGACGAACGAGGCCGCGCGGTCTCGATGGCCTCGCGCAGCACCTGACGGTCGTCGAAGGGGCGTACCGCTCCGGCGATGTCCTGGCCCTGTTCATGGCCCTTGCCCAGGACGAGGACGGTGTCGCCGGGTTCGGCGCGGGCGACGGCGGCGGCGATGGCGGCGGCCCGGTCCTCCAGCAGGAGGACGGTACCGCGCTCGTCGGCGGGCACCTCGGCGGCGCCCGCGAGCATGGCGGCGAGGATCGCGAGCGGGTCCTCGGAGCGGGGGTTGTCGGAGGTGAGCACGGCGGTGTCGGCGAGCCGGGCCAGTGCCGCGCCCATGGGGGCGCGCTTGGTCCGGTCGCGGTCGCCGCCGCAGCCGAGGACGGCGTGCAGACGGCCGGTGGTGACCTTGCGCAGGGCGCGGAGAACCGATTCGACGGCGTCCGTCTTGTGCGCGTAGTCCACCGCGGCCAGATAGGGCTGGCCCGCGTCGACGCGCTCCAGCCGGCCGGGCACGCCGGGGACCGCGGCGACTCCGTCGGCGGCGGTCTGCGGGTCGATCCCGGCGGCGGCCAGCGCGACGACGGCGGCCAGCGCGTTGGCGACGTTGAAGGGCCCGGCCAGCGGTGCCCCGGCCCGTACCGACCGGCCCTCGGGGCCCAGCACGGTGAAGGTGGAGTCGAACGGGCCGGTCCGGACGTCCGTGGCGCGCCAGTCGGCCTCGGGGCGGCCCTCGGCGGAGAAGGTGATCACCGGGACCTCGGACTCGCCCGCCGCGAGGCGGCGCCCGTACTCGTCGTCGATGTTGACGACGCCCAGGCGGCTGCGCTCCTTGGTGAAGAGTCCGGCCTTGGCCCGGTAGTAGTCCTCCATGCCGGAGTGGAACTCCATGTGCTCCGGGCTGAGGTTGTTGAAGACCGCGATGTCGAAGACGCAGCCGTCGACCCGGCCCAGTACCAGGGCGTGGCTGGACACCTCCATGGCGACCGAGCGGACGCCACGCTCTCGCATCACCGCGAACAGGGCCTGCAGGTCGGTGGCCTCCGGGGTGGTGCGCTCGGATTTCAGCCGCTCGTCCCCTATGCGGGACTCGACGGTGCCGATGAGGCCGGTCGGCCCGTCGGCGGCGCGCAGTCCCCCTTCGATGAGGTAGGCGGTGGTGGTCTTGCCGGAGGTGCCGGTGATGCCGATCTGCAGCAGGTCGTGGCCGGGCGCGCCGTAGACCGTCGCCGCGAGGGCGCCCATCCGGGCGCGCGGGTCCGCCACGACCAGCACCGGCAGGCCGGTGGCGGCGGCGCGCTCGGCGCCCGCCGGGTCGGTCAGCACGGCGGCCGCACCGAGTCCGGCCGCCTGGGCGACGAAGTCCGCGCCGTGGAAGCGGGCGCCGGGCAGCGCGACATAGAGGTCGCCGGGGCGCACGGCCCGCGAGTCATGGGTGATGCCGGTGACGGCGGCCGCGGATTCCCGGGGTGCGGCGATGCCCAGCTGACCGGCCAGCTCCGCGAGCGGTACGGGGCGGACCCGGGTGGGGCGCGGCGCTCCCGGGCTCCGGGCGGGCGGGGTGGTTTGGGACTGATCAGCGTGGGGCACGGCGGTGAGCGTACCGGGCGCACCCGCCCCGTCGCGAAGCGAGGGGCGTGCCTGGCCGTGGTTCCCGGGTCCGGGAGTGATCGTCGTCACGCCCTAGTAGTTCACCGGAAGCCGAGGTGCCTCGCTGCCGGACGGCGGCACCTGGAGGGTCTTCAGTGCGAACTCCATGACCTGCCGGTAGACGGGGCCGCAGATCTGGCCGCCGAAGTAGCTGCCGCTGGTGGGGTTCTGGATGGCGCAGTAGACGGTGATCCGCGGCTGGTCGGCGGGGGCGAATCCGGCGAAGGAGGCGGTGTAGCCGTGGTAGCGGCCGGTACGGGGATCCACCCGGTTGGCCGTGCCGGTCTTGCCCGCCACCCGGTATCCGGGGATCTTCGCCTTCACTCCGGTGCCCTCCCGGTCGTCGATCACGGATTCCAGCATCGTGGTGAGCTGCTTGGCCGTCTTCTCGCTGATCACCCGGGTCCGTGGCGGGGTGGGGGCGGGCGTGAAGCGGCCGTCCGGGCCCTTGGCGCCGCGCACCAGGGTTGGCTGGATTCGCTCGCCGCCGCCGCCGATCGTGCTGTAGACGGAGGCGGCCTGCACGGCGTTGAGGGAGAGTCCCTGGCCGAAGGGGATGGTGAACGGCTGGGAGAGGCTCCACTTCTGGGGCTGGGCGAGGATGCCGGGGGTCTCGCCGGGGAAGCCGAGGCCGGTGGGCTGTCCCACGCCGAACCGGTGCAGATACGAGTAGAGCACCTGGTTGGCCTGTTCCCGGGTCTTGCCGAGCTGCTCGCTGGCGAGGATGGTGCCGATGTTGCTGGACTTGGCGAGCACCCCGTTGAGGGTGAGGTGCCAGGTGCCGTGGTCGATGTCGTCGGCGAAGGAACGGTCGGCGCGCGGCAGCCGGTTGGGCACCTCCACATGGGTGTCGGGGGTCGCGGCGCCCTCCTCCAGCACGGCCGCCATGGTCATGACCTTGCTGGTGCTGCCGGGTTCGTAGGCGTCCATCAGCGCCGGGTTGCCCATGGCGGCGCGGTCGGCGTGGGCGAGGTCGTTGGCGTTGTAGCCGGGGGCGTTGGCCATGGCCAGGATCTCGCCGGTGCGGGTGTCCTGGACGACCACATAGCCGCGGTCCGCCTGCGAGGTGCGCACCTGCTCGGCGATGGCGTTCTGGGCGGCCCACTGGATGTCCCGGTCGATGGTCAGCTCGACGTCGGAACCGGGCACGGCCGCCTGTTCCTTGACGTCCCCGGTGGGCACCTGGCGGCCGCCCGACTGGGCGAAGACCCGCTTGCCGTTCTTGCCGGCCAGCGCCGTGTTCAGCTGGGCCTCCAGCCCGCCGCCGCCCTGGCCGTCGGCGTTGACGAAGCCCAGCAGCCCGGCGGCGAGATCGCCATTGGGGTAGATGCGCTTGCTGTGGGCCTCGCGGTTGATGCCGCTGAGCAGATGGAGGCCGTTTCGCTTGGGTGCCTTGGCGGCGGCCTTCTTCTTCAGCTCCCTGATCTGGTTCCAGACCTGCGGGCTCTGTTGCCGGGCCAGCACCACATAGCGCGACTTGGGGTTGGCGGTGAGCTTCTGCTCCAGGGCGTCGGCGCTCTCCCGCAGGACCGGCGCGAGCAGCTGGGCGAGCTCCCGGGGCGCGTCCTGTTTCTTGAGCCGCTCGGGGGTCAGCAGTCCCGGGTCGGCGGTGATGTCATAGGCGTCGACGGTGGTGGCCAGGTCCACCCCGCCGCGGTCGGTGATGGAGCCGCGCGCGGCGGCCAGCGTGACCGGGATGTAGCGGTTGACGTTGGCCCGGGCCGCGTAGGCGCCGGCGTCGACGGCCTGCACCTGCAGCAGCCGCCCGGTGAACGCCAGGATGACGAGCGTGAGCGCGAAGCCGATCAGCCGCAGCCGGGGCCGGGGGCTGCCCAGCCGCAGCGGCTGGGTTCCGGCCCGGGGGCGCGCGGCGGGATGTGCGGGCCCGGGGACCGGGCGGCGGGGCTGCCTGGGCGCCGTCACTTACGTCACCTGCCTGGGAGTCCGGAGGAGGGGGCGGGGCCGGGCGGCGCGCTCTGCACCGCCGTGGGGAGATGGGGTACGGGCGGCGCCGCCGCCGGGGCGGGCACGGCGGGCGGCGGGGCCGGGGGCCGGAACGCGGCGGTGTCCGCCTCGGGGTCGCCCCCTGCGGACGGCGCCGGGGCCGGCACGCCGCGGACCGTCCCGTCCGGGTTGAGGAAGACGGGGCTGCCGCCGGGGACCAGGCCCAGCTCGCGGGCGCGGCGCTCCAGCGCGTCCGGCGCGGCGAGCTGGTTGACCTCCTGCTGCAGCTCCTGCTGCTCGTCGGTCAGCTCGGTGGTCTTGTGCTGGAGGCGGCTGAGTTCGAACGAGCCTTGGTTGAGCGAGGAGTTGAGCAGCAGCAGCGAGATCAGGCCGGATCCCAGCAGCACCACGACCAGGAGGACAAACGGGGTTCGCCGGGCCCCCATGGGCCCCACCGGCAACAGCCGCCCGAGGCGGGCGCCCCGGCTCCGGGCGGCCGCCATCACGCGACGTCCTCGCGGATGCGCTCGGCTCCGCGCAGCCGGGCGGGGGCGGCCCGCCGGTTCTCGGCGATCTCCTCCTCGGTGGGCAGCTCCGCACCGCGGGTGAGCAGCTTCAGGCGCGGCTGGTAGCGCTCGGGGACCACCGGCAGCCCGGGGGGTGCGGTGTTGGCGGCCCCCGCCGCGAAGACCTGCTTGACGATGCGGTCCTCCAGCGACTGGTACGACAGCACCGCGATCCGGCCACCGACCGCGAGCGCGGCGACGGCGGCCGGGATGGCCTGCTCCACGCTCGCCAGCTCGCCGTTGACCTCGATGCGCAGCGCCTGGAAGGTGCGCTTGGCCGGGTTGCCGCCGGTGCGCTTGGCGGCCTGCGGCAGTGCCTGGCGGATCAGCTCCACCAGCCGGGCGCTGTTGCCGAAGGGCTCCTTCTCGCGCTCCCGGACGATGGCCGACACGATCCGCTTGGCCTGCTTCTCCTCGCCGTACGCGCGCAGGATGCGCACCAGTTCGCCGGGCGGATAGGTGTTGAGCACCTCGGCCGCGCTGATGCCGGTCGTCTGGTCCATGCGCATGTCCAGCGGGGCGTCCTGTGCGTAGGCGAAGCCGCGGCCGGCCTCGTCGAGCTGCATGGAGGAGACCCCGAGGTCGAAGAGGACGCCCTGGACGCGCGGGATGCCCAGCCGGGCCAGCACCTCGGGGAGCTGGTGGTAGACGGCCCGTACCAGGGTGGCGCGGTCGCCGTGGGGGGCGAGCCGCCCACCGGCCAGCGCGAGTGCGGTGGGGTCGCGGTCCAGGGCCACCAGCCGGACGCCGGGGAAGGTCTCGAGCAGTGCCTCGCTGTGTCCGCCCGCGCCCAGGGTGCAGTCGACGACGGTCGCGCCCGGCTCGGTGAGCGCGGGGGCGAGCAGGTCCAGGCAGCGCTGGAGCATGACGGGGACGTGTCGCGCGCCCGGGGGTCCGGGGGTGTCCCCCGCCGATGCAGTGGTCATGCGCCCTTCTGAGTCACGGGGAGGCGCGGCGGCACTCACCGCCGGGTCCCCGCCCGCTCGAAGGGGAGGCGGCCGGCCGGGCACCGGGGAAGCGATGCCGGGGAGACCGGAGCGGGAGGAGGCCGAGGGGTGCGTACACGTCGCGCACGTGCGGGTTTCTGGTTCCGAGGGGAGCGTCGGGCCTCCCACTTCGCGCCACTTTAGTCCACTCGTCCCTTCGGTCAACCAACCGACCTGCGCGTCCCGCCATGGTGTGGGGCGGGGCGGCGGACAGCCGGAAAGGATCACGGAAAGTGAGGGAGTCGCCCGGATGGCGGCATGCCGGAAGGGTGTGCCTTGCCTCACAGGACGGCCGCATTGACCTGGAATTGTCCCGTCCTGGAGAGACCCCCGGACAGCCGGCCGATTACCGTCATCCGTATGTCGATACCCGCGTCTCCCGCGCCCCAGAGCCCGCACCCCGACTCCGGCCGCACCGAGCCCACGGTCACCGACCATCTGGTCGAGGCCAATGCGGAGTACGCCGACGCCTTCACCGACCCCGGCATGGACGCCCGTCCGGTCCTCAGGGTCGCGGTCGTCGCCTGCATGGACGCCCGCCTCGACCTGCACGCCGCGCTGGGCCTCGAGCTCGGCGACTGCCACACCATCCGCAACGCCGGCGGGGTGGTCACCGACGACATCATCCGCTCGCTGACCATCAGTCAGCGGGCGCTGGGCACCCGCTCGGTGGTGCTGATCCACCACACCGGCTGCGGTCTGCTCGACCTCACCGAGGACTTCCGGCACGAGATCGAGGCGGAGGTCGGCCAGCGCCCGGCCTGGGCGGTGGAGGCGTTCAAGGACCTCGACCAGGATGTGCGCCAGTCCATGCAGCGGGTGCGCACCTCGCCGTTCCTGCCCCACCGGGACGATGTGCGCGGGTTCGTCTTCGATGTGACGACCGGCCGGCTGCGGGAGATCGATCCGCGACACTGATTGTCCGCAGGCGGTGTCACGACACGGCCCGGGCAGCCAGAATGCCTAGTGACGCCGCCCGCCCCCGCGGGACCTCGGCGTCCTGCTGTGGGGTGGGCCGGTCCGTTACCCAGGACCACGGCCCGAAGGACGGGCCGAGGAGGGCCGGGTGACGACCTATGACGAGCGGGCGAGCCTCAGTGATGTGACCGCCACTACGGAACGGATCGGCAGATCCGTGGAGGGCGTGATCGAGGGCAAGCCGGAGGTCGTACGGCTCGCACTGACCGTGCTCCTCGCCGAGGGGCATCTGCTGATCGAGGACGTGCCGGGGGTGGGCAAGACCATGCTCGCCAAGGCGCTGGCCCGGTCCGTCGACTGCTCGGTGCGGCGCATCCAGTTCACCCCGGACCTGCTGCCGTCCGACATCACCGGGGTGAGCGTCTACGACCAGCAGCAGCGCGACTTCGAGTTCAAGCCGGGGGCGATCTTCGCGCAGATCGTCATCGGCGACGAGATCAACCGCGCCTCGCCCAAGACCCAGTCCGCGCTGCTGGAGTCGATGGAGGAGCGCCAGGTCACCATCGACGGGCACACCTATGAACTGCCCAGCCCCTTCATGGTGGTGGCCACCCAGAACCCGGTCGAGATGGAGGGCACCTATCCGCTGCCGGAGGCGCAGCGCGACCGGTTCATGGCCCGGGTCTCGATCGGCTATCCCAGCCCGGAGGCCGAGCTGCGGATGCTGGACGTGCACGGCGGGATCTCCCCGCTGGACGACCTCCAGCCGGTCGCGCACGCCCACGAGATCGTGAAGCTGGTGGACGCGGTGCGCACGGTGCACGTCGCCGACGCCGTGCGGCGGTACGCGGTGGAGCTGGTCGCCGCGACCCGGCACCATCCCGAGCTCAGACTCGGCGCGTCGCCCCGGGCGACGCTGCACCTGCTGCGCGCCGCCAAGGCGGCCGCGGCGCTGGCCGGCCGGGAGTTCGCGCTGCCCGACGATGTGCAGTCGCTGGCCGTGGCGGTGCTGGCACACCGGCTGCTGCCCACCGCGCAGGCCCAGTTGAACCGGCGCACGGCCGAGCAGGTGGTCCTCGACATCCTCCAGCGCACCCCGGTGCCCGACCCGTTCGGCCGGCCCTCGCCGGGCGGGCGGCGACTGTGATGGACCCCGGCACGGCGGAGACCGAGGGCGGCCTGCGGGCCGCGTTCGGCGGACTCACCACCCGGGGCCGCTCGTTCCTGGCGGCGGGGGCCGCCGCGACCGCCTGCTCCTACGTCCTGGGCCAGTCCGACCTGCTGCGGGTAGGACTGCTGCTGGCGGTGCTGCCCCTGGTGTGCGTGCTGGTGCTGTTCCGCACCCGGCACCGCGTCTCGGGCAGCAGACGGCTGACCCCGGTGCGGGTGCCGGCCTCCGCCGAGGCGCGGGTGTGGCTGGACGTCGAGAACGTGACCCGGCTGCCCACCGGGCTGCTGCTGCTCCAGGACCGGGTGCCCTATGTGCTGGGCCCGCGCCCGCGCTTCGTACTGGACCGGATCGAGGCGGGCGGGCGGCGCGAGGTGTCCTACCGGGTCCGTTCGGACCTGCGCGGGCGCTATCCGCTGGGGCCGCTGCAGCTGCGCCTGACCGACCCGTTCGGGATGTGCGAGCTGACCCGCGGTTTCAGCACCTACGACACCCTGACCGTGGTGCCCCGGGTGGTCCCGCTGCCGCCGGTGCGGCTCGGCGGCGAGAGCGCGGGGTTCGGGGACGGCCGGCACCGCGCGCTCGCCCTGGCGGGCGAGGACGATGCCATTCCGCGTGGCTACCGGCACGGCGACGACCTGCGCCGGGTGCACTGGCGCTCCACCGCGCGCTACGGCGAGCTGATGGTGCGCCGCGAGGAGCAGCCGCAGCGCTCGCACTGCACGGTGCTGCTGGACACCCGGGACACCGCCTATGCGGGCGCCGGACCGGACTCGGCGTTCGAGTGGGCGGTGTCGGGAGCCGCCTCGGCGGCCCTGCACCTGCTGGAACGGGGCTTCTCGGTACGGCTGTTGACGGACACCGGCAGCTCGGTGCCGGGGCCGGGCGGCGCCGGCGGCCACACCGGTTCCGCCCATGACCCGTCGGACACGGCCGGGTTGCTGCTGGACGTCCTGGCGGTGGTCGGCCACTCCCCGGGGGCCGGGCTGTCCCCCGCCTATGACGTGCTGCGCGGCGGAGGCGAGGGGTTGCTGGTGGCGTTCTTCGGCGAACTGGACGAGCAGCAGGCGATGGTGGCCGGGCGGATGCGGCAGCGCAACGCCCCGGCGGTCGCCTTCGTCCTGTCCCCGCCCGCGTGGACCGGCGACGCCCGCCCCCGGCACGGCGGCGAGCAGGCCCTGCGCCTGCTGCGCGAGGCGGGCTGGACGGCGCTGCCCGTCGCCCCCGGCGACAGTCTGCCCGACCTGTGGCAACGGGCGGGCGCGCCGGGGAACGACGGGACGGGGACGGCACCGTGAGCGAGCGAAGCGAGGGACGCGGCGCGAACGAGCGCAGCGAGCGAGCCGGAAGAAGGTGCGTGCCCCGCGAAGGCGGGCCGGAGCGAAGCGAGGGACATGCATGAGTGGCGCCGCGCGGCTGGCGGTGTGTGCGACGGTGGCGACGGTCGCCGCGGCCTGCGCCATGCTGCCTCTGGTGGAGCGGTCCACCTGGCTGGTGCAGGCCGCCGTGCTGCTGACCATTCAGGCCGCGGTGGGGGCGCTCGCCCGCCGGGTGCCGCTCGGCCGGTTGCTGACGGTCGGCGTGCAGGCGGTGGTCACCCTGCTGGCGCTCACCGTGGTCTTCGCCCGGGAGCAGGCGATCGCCGGTCTGCTGCCGGGCCCGGACGCCCTGCGGGAGTTCGCCCGGCTGCTGCGGGACGGTGCGGACGACGTGGGACGGTACGCCATCCCCGCGCCCACGACCCCGGCAATCCAGCTGCTGCTGGTCGGCGGCGTGCTGGTGGTAGGGCTGGCGGTGGACGCGCTGGCGGTCACCTTCCGCAGCGCAGCGCCCGCCGGGCTGCCGCTGCTGGCGCTCTACTCCATCGGGGCCGGGCTGGCCCGGGGCAGCGCCGACTGGCTGTGGTTCCTGGTCGCGGCGGCGGGCTATCTGCTGCTGCTCCTGGCCGAGGGCCGGGACCGGCTTGCGCAGTGGGGCCGGGTCTTCGGCGGCGGCTCCCGGGACGGCGCCCGGGCGAACTCCGCGGGTCTCGGCCCGGCGGGACCGGGGCGGGCGCCCGCCCCGGTCCGTACCGGCCGCCGGATCGGGGCGCTCGCGCTGGGCATCGCGCTGGCCGTGCCCGCCGTGCTGCCGACGATCGAGGGCGGGCTGCTGGAGCCGCGCGGGCGCGGCGGCGGCCCGGGCGGTGAGGGCGGCACCATCTCGGCGGTCAATCCGCTGGTTTCGCTGCAGAACAGCCTCAACCAGCCGGAGAACCGGGAGGTGCTGCGGTACCGCACCTCCACGGAGACCACCCAGGACCTCTATCTGCGCATCGTCTCGCTCGACCGGTTCGACGGCGCGTCCTGGCGGTCCTCGGAGCGGCATGTCACCGATGTGCCGGACCGGCTGCCCGCTCCCGCCGGGCTGGCCCCCGGGGTGCGTACCGATCCGGTGAACACCTCGATCGCGGCCGCGGGCACCTACCGGCAGAACTACCTGCCCCTCCCCTACCCGGCGGACCGGGTGCGCATCGGTGGGCAGTGGCGGTACGAGCCGGAGGGCCGGACGCTGGTCGGCGACCACGGGCAGAACACCGGGGGTGTGCGCTACCAGGCGTCCAGCCTGTGGGTACAGCCGACGGCCGCACAGCTCGCGGCCGCGCCCGCGCCGCCGGAGCGGCTGCTGAGCGAATACACCAGGGTGCCGTCCTCGCTGCCGAAGGCGGTGGCGGCGACCGCGCGCCGGGTGACCGCGGGGGCGGCGAACCCCTATCAGCAGGCGGTGAAGCTCCAGGACTGGTTCTCGGTCGGCGGGGGCTTCCGCTATGACACCTCGGTGCGGTCGGGCAGCGGCAGCGATGCCATCACCAGGTTCCTCGAGGACAAGCGGGGCTTCTGCGTCCACTTCTCGTTCTCGATGGCCGCCATGGCCCGGACCCTGGGCATCCCCGCGCGGGTGGCGGTGGGCTTCACCCCGGGCACCCCGCAGTCGGACGGCTCGATGTCGGTCGGTTCCAAGGACGCGCACGCCTGGCCCGAGCTGTATTTCGAGGGCGTGGGCTGGACCCGGTTCGAGCCCACGCCCAGCCGGGGCACCCAGCCCGAGTACACCGTCCCCGAGGCTCCCTCCGGCTCGGTTCCCGACGCACCGAGCCCGTCGCCCAGCCGGGCGGCCGCGCCGTCTTCGGCGCCCTCGGCGAGCGACGGCTGCACCCCGCAGCTGAAGCGGCTCGGCGACTGCCCGGGCCCCGCCCGGCCGGTGGACTCCGGCAGCCCCGGTAGCGGGTCGTCCGCGGGCCCGGCGGCGGCCGTGGTGTCGACGGCGGCGGCCGTACTGGCCGCGCTCCTGCTGCTCATCGGGCCGCTGCTGTGGCGGACCCGGGTCCGGGCCCGGCGGCTCGACGGCCCGGAGCCGCGCACCGCGCAGGAGGCCACCCGGCACACGCTGGCCGTCTGGCGGGAGCTGACCGACTCCGCCTGGGACTACGGCATCCCGCCCGAGGAGTCCCGGACCCCGCGCCAGGCCGCGGCGAGGATCGCCCGCATCGGCGAACTGGACGGCCCGGCGGCCGAGGCCGCCGACCGGGTGGCCAGGGCGGTGGAGCAGGTGCTGTACGCGCCGCGGCCCCGGACGCCCGCCGGGCTGACGGACGAGGTCAGACGGGTACGGGCGGGGCTGCGCGGCTCGGCGGGCCGGTGGGCGAGGCTCGGGGCCCTGCTGGCCCCGCGCTCCGCGGCCCGGGCCCTGCGGGGCGCCTTCCGGCGCTGGTCGGGGGTGGGGGCGCGATGGGGAGCCGGCAGGTTCTTCCCCCGGTCCCGCCCGTTGCCGTAGCCGGGGCTCCGCCCCGTTCCGCCCCCGTGACCGGGCGCGGAACCGGAGCGCCGGGCGGGCCGGAAATCCCGGCCCGCCCGGCGCTCAGCGTCTTCGCTCAGTGGCCCTGCTCATCGCGGCGGCGCTGCCAGCGCTGCTCGATCCGGTCCATCATGGTGCGCCGCTGACGGGCCTGGCGCCGCGCCGGGCCGCCCGCCGGGCCCACTCCGCGCTGCCCATCCGGTTTCGGCGCCTTGCGCCACCCCGTCACCACCAGCACCGCGCAACCCAGCATGACGAGGAAACCCACCACGCTGATCCAGATCCACTGGAAGACCATTCCGGCCATGAGGAGCGCGATGCCCACCAAAAAGCCCGCGATCGCCTGGTAGACCCGTCGCCGGGTGTACGTGCGCAGGCCGCTTCCCTCGAGCGCTGTCGCGAACTTGGGATCTTCGGCGTACAGCGCTCGCTCCATCTGCTCGAGCATGCGCTGCTCGTGCTCCGAGAGCGGCACGGAGTCCTCCTACTCGTCGGCCGCGGGGGGCGACCGGGGTGCGACCCTTTCAGGATAGGCAGGGAATCGCCCCCATGAAACCCGCCCCTCTGCGCCAATTCGCCCACCGGCTGCGGTGTGGCGATCGATGACGTCGGGACGTACATTCCCTGCCCGCCGACCCGTCATGCCGGACGGTGCCTCCGATCATACGGGGCGAACGCCCTGATCGGGTGGCCCCCATCGGACCGGACCGGGCCGGACGGGCGGGGAGAACGCCGGGAACTTTCAGCCGCGCTCGGCCAGGACGTGCAACTGGGTGGCCACCGCATGGAATGCGGGCAGCCCGGCGGCCGCGGCCTCCAGCCGGAAGAGCGCCTCCAGGGCACCGGGCTCGGCGTCGACCAGCACGCCCGGCACCAGGTCGGCGAACACCCGGACCCCGTGCACCGCGGTGACCTCCAGCCCGGCACCGGTGACCAGCTCGGAGAGCTGGTCGGCGGTGAAACGGTGCGGAACCGGGTCACCGGCGCCCCAGTGCCCGGCCGGGTCGGTGAGGCACTGGCGCGCCTCGGCGAAGTGCCCGGCCAGGGCGCGGGCCAGCACGGCGCCGCCGAGGCCGGCGGCGAGCAGGCTGACGGTGCCGGACGGGCGGAGCGCCTCGGCGACATTGCGGACGCTTTCGGCGGGATCGTCCACATACTCCAGGACGCCATGGCAGAGGACCACGTCATAGCCGCCGCGCTCGACCACGTCGAACAGCCCCTGGGTGTCGCCCTGCACTCCGCGCACCCGGTCGGCCACGCCCGCCTCGGCGGCCCGCCGCTCCAGCGCGAACAGCGCATTGGGGCTGGGGTCGACGACGGTGACCCGGTGGCCGAGACGGGCGACCGGGACCGCGAACTTGCCGCTGCCGCCACCGGTGTCGAGGATCTCCAGCGCGCCACCGCTCTCCGGGCCGGCGGCATCGGCCCGGCGGTCGAGGGCGTCCCGCAGGACCTCCCAGACCACGGCGGTACGCAGGGACGCCCGGGGGCGCGATGGGGTCTCCCCACCCAGGGCAGGGGAAGGCTCTGACACGGCGGGTGGCTCCTCGGCGCGGTGTCGCCACCGCCTGGACGGCGGTGGGCGGATGACTGACGTCGGTGCCCCCAGCCTAATGGGCGGCGCAGCGCCTCCGGCGCGCCCCTCGCCACCCGGCCGCGCCTTCCCGACCACGGCTTATGGCCAGGTGGCGGCGGGCGGTGGCACCGCGTCAGCCCGCGCGGCTGCCGGGCTCGGCCGGGGGCTGCCGGGGCAGCCTCGGCTGGAGCGCCAGCATCCGCTCGACGATCCGCAGGAACATCCCGGCCTCCCGCACCAGATCGTCCGCCTCGCGGCGGCCGGCGGCGGAAGCTATGCCCGCCTCGGCCCGGGCCCTGCGGGCCGCGCCGGAGGCGAACAGGGCGCTCCACTCGGTGAGTTCGGGAGCGACCTCGGGGAGCACCTCCCAGACGCTGCGGATGGCGCGCCGCCTGCGCGCGGTGGTCTCGGGGCGGCCGCGGACGGCGAGCACGGCGGCCGCCGCACGCAGGGCGGCGAGGTGCGCGGTGGCATAGCACTCATGCGGCGCGTCGAGCGCGGTGGCCTCGGCCAGGCCGTGGCGAGCCTGGTCGAGCAGATCGAGGGCCGCGGGCGGGGCCGCGGCACGCTGCGGCACCGGGTGGCCTGGCACAGGACGGACGTCGCTCGCACTTCGGGCCATGACGAACCTCCTTCGTCAGGGCGGCCGACCGTGCGACGGCCGGACCGCCATGTCTGTGCCCATCCTGGGGCACACCACTGACAATCGGCCCTGACCTGCGCGAATGCGCTCAGCAGGGAGAACCCGGCAGTCGCCGACCCCCGGTTGACGGCCTCCGGGCGCCATGCCGCATACTTTTAGACTGACCGGTCAGTGCAGATTGGCTGACGGTCATGGATCGAGAACGGATCAAAACGGCTCAAGAGGACGGATCAAGGGAGGTCGTCGCGTGGACAGCACCCCGCACGGGGCCGCCGTCGCGGCCCAGGGGCTCGGCGTCAAGGGGCCTCGCGGCTGGGCGTTCAGTGGCGTGGACATCGATGCCGCGCCCGGCTCGCTGGTCGCGATCGAAGGCCCGTCCGGCTCGGGCCGCACCTGTCTGCTGCTCGCACTCACCGGCCGGATGCGGGTGACCGCGGGACGGGCCGAGGTCGCGGACCTGCCGCTGCCCGCGAAGATGGCGGCCGTACGGCAGGTCACCGCGCTCGCCCACGTGCCCGGCGTCGCCGAGCTCGAGGCCTCCCTGACCGTCGCCGAGCACCTGCGGGAACGCGCGCTGCTGCAGCGCCGGTTCAACGGCTCCCCGCGCGACCTGATCCGCCCCCGGGCCGAGAAGGCGGCCACCGCCCGGGCCCGTATCGACGCGGCGCTCAGCGCCGCCGGACTGGACCTGCACACGCTGCCCAAGGGGGAGCGGACGTCCGTACGGGACCTGGAACGGCTGGAGTCGCTGCGGCTGTCGGTGGCCCTCGCGCTGGTCGGCGCACCGCGGCTGATCGCCGTCGACGACACCGACCTCAAGCTCTCCGACGCCGAGCGCGCGCAGGCCTGGGCCCTGCTGCGGTCGCTGGCCGACGGCGGGACGACGGTGCTCGCGGTGTGCAGCGAGGCCCCCGCGGACGTCCTCGCCGTCCGGACCGGCAGAGCAAACGACAGCGACAACGACACCGCCGACGACAACGCCGACAACGACAAGGAGGTGGCGGCGGATGCGCTCGCCGAAGCTGGCCGCCCTTGAGCTCAGGAAGTTCGGCCGGGGCAGGCTCCCGCGAGCCGCGTTCGTCGCGTTGCTGCTGCTGCCGCTGCTGTACGGCGGGCTGTACCTGTGGTCCTTCTGGGACCCGTACGGGCGGCTCGACAAGGTGCCGGTGGCGCTGGTCAACGACGACCGGGGCACCACCGTGAACGGGGAGAAGCTCACCGCCGGCGACACCATCGCCGACGGGCTGCACGACAGCAAGACCTTCCAGTGGCACCGGACCAGTGCCGCCGAGGCCAAGAAGGGCCTGGAGAACGGCACTTACTACCTGTCGCTCACCATTCCCGGGGACTTCAGCAAGCGGGTGGCCTCCAGCTCGGGCAAGACCCCGCAGACCGGAGCGCTGCAGGTCCGGACGAACGACGCCAACAACTACATCGTCGGCTCGATCTCCCGTACCGTCTTCGCCGAGGTCCGGGCGAGCGCCTCGCGCAAGGCGTCCCGCGGCTTCTACGACAAGATCTTTGTCTCCTTCTCCGACCTGCACGACAAGACCAGGCAGGCGGCGGACGGCGCCGACCGGTTGGGCGACGGCATCGGCAAGGCGAAGAAGGGCGCGGGCGACCTCAAGAACGGACTGGACCAGGCCAAGGACGGCAGCGGGCGGCTCCAGGAGGGGGTCGGCGAGCTGCACGACGGGGCGGGCACCCTGGACGCCAAGTCGCAGGAGCTGGCGGACGGCGCGGCCAAGGTCGCGGCCGGCACCCAGCAGCTCGCCGACAAGGTGAACGGCGCGGCGGCCGAGGGCGGCGCCTATGTCAAGCAGCACGCCCGGGAGATCGGCAAGGACGCCGGGAAGGTCGCCGACGAGGCCCGGACGCTCCGGCAGCACCTGGGCGACCTGCCCACCGCCGCCACCACCGAGAAGCTGGCCACCGGCAGCGCCGCGGCCGCGGCCGATCTGACGAAGGCATACCAGGCACTGTGCGAGAAGGCCGGACAGCAGCCCGCCGACTACTGCCCGACGCTGCACAAGGCGGTGTTCGCCGCCGAGCAGTCGGCGCTGGGCGCCAAGGAGCTCAACACCCTGGTCCAGAACAAGGACGGCGAGCTCGACCGCTTCCCCGAGAAGCTGGAGAGCCTGCAGACCTACGCCCGGAAGCTGGCCGACGCGGCGCCCACCCTGGCCGACGGCATCGACGGCGCGGTGCGCGATGCCAACGCCCTCAACCACGGCGCCCAGCAGGTCGCCACGGGCGCGGGCAAGCTGCACGACGGCGCCGGACAGCTGAACTCCGGCCTGGGTACCGCCAAGGACAAGCTCGGTGATCTCGAGGGCGGGATCGGCAAGCTGCGCGACGGCGCCGACACCCTCCAGGGCGGCATGTTCAAGCTCTCCGACGGCTCCGCCAAGCTCTCCGACGGGCTGCACGACGGGGCCGCGAAGATCCCCGACTACGACCGGAAGGACCGGGACGCCCGTACCGAGGTGATGGCCGATCCGGTCAAGCTGGCCTCGCAGGCGATGCACAAGGCCCCCAACTACGGCACCGGTTTCGCCCCGTACTTCCTGCCGCTCTCCCTCTGGGTGGGCGCAATGGTCGCCTATATGCTGATGCAGCCGCTCAACCGGCGCGCCCTCGCCGTCGGCGCCTCGGCCTGGCGGACGGCCCTGGCGGGCTGGCTGCCGGTGGTCGCGGTGGGCGTGCTGCAGGTCGGCGCGCTGCTGGCGGTGCTGCACTGGGCGGTCGGCCTGCAGCTGGAGCGGGCCGCCGGGACGGTCGGCTTCCTGGTCCTGGCTTCGGCCTGCTTCGCGGCGATCGTGCAGTGGCTCAACGCCCGCTTCGGACCGGCCGGCCGCATCCTGGTCCTGGTGCTGCTGATGCTCCAGCTCACCTCGGCGGGCGGCACCTATCCGGTGCAGACCAGCCCCGGATTCTTCAACGCCCTGCACCCCTTCCTGCCGATGAGCCATGTGGTGCTGGGGCTGCGCCACCTGATCACGGGCGGCACCCTCGCGCCGGTCTGGCAGGCCTGCGGAGTGCTCGCCGCGTTCACGGCCGGCGCGCTCGCGCTGACCGCCTGGGCGGCACGGAGCAAGCAGGTGTGGTCCGTTGACAAGCTGCACCCGGAGCTGAGCCTGTGAGCGAGAGCACCCCGCGGGCAGGGAGAATCACCCCCATGGACAGCAGCAGTACGCGCCGCCGGAACACCCGGCGGAAGCTCTTCGAAGCAGCCGTGACCCTCATCGCCGAACAGGGCTTCTCCTCCACCACGGTGGACGAGATCGCCGAGCGCGCGGGAGTCGCGAAGGGCACGGTCTACTACAACTTCGCCAGCAAGAACGTGCTCTTCGAAGAGCTGCTGCGGGACGGGATCGAGCTGCTGACCGTCTCCCTGCAACAGGCCGCGGACGAGACGGCCGAGCGGGGCGCCGGCCGGATCGACGCGCTGGACGCGATGATCCGGGCCGGGCTGGACTTCATCGTGCGCTATCCCTCGCTCATCCAGCTGTTCGTGGCCGAGCTGTGGCGCACCAACCGCGCCTGGCAGTCGACCCTGATGCAGGTGCGGCAGAAGGCGATCGCGGTGATCGAGTCCGTGCTGCGGGAAGCGGTCGCGGACGGCGAGCTGAGCGCGGAGATCGACATTCCGCTGACGGCGTCCGCGCTGTTCGGGATGGTGCTCGTCGCGGCGCTGGACTGGCAGTCGTTCCAGCCGGAGCGGTCGGTGGACGAGGTGCACTCGGCGCTGTCGCGCCTGCTGCAGGGGCGGGTCGGCGGCGACCGCTGAGGTCACCGCCGACGTTACGATCGCCTGCATGTCCGTACTCCCCCTGGTCTTCACCAGCGGCTGGGCCAGCGGGATCAACGCCTACGCCGTGGTCCTGCTGCTCGGTTTGCTGGGCCGCATCGGCGTCACCGACCAGGCGCCGGACGCCCTGCAGCGCCCGGAGGTGCTGATCGCGGCCGGGCTGCTGTTCCTCTGCGAGGCGGTGGCCGACAAGATCCCGTATGTGGACTCGGTCTGGGACGCGGTGCACACCGTGATCCGGCCGCTCTCCGGCGCGGTGGTCGGCGCCCTGCTCGCCGGGCAGAGCGGCTCGCTGCCGGACCTGGCGGCCGGCGCGGTGGGCGGCTCCACCGCCCTGCTGAGCCATCTGGTCAAGGCGGGCACCAGGATGGCGGTCAACACCTCGCCCGAGCCGGCCAGCAATATCGTGCTGAGCCTGGTGGAGGACCTGGGCGTCGCGGGCTTGGTCGTCTTCGCGCTGTTCCACCCACTTGCCGCCGCCGTCATCGCGGGCACCCTGCTCGCGCTGGGGATCGCACTGGTGGTCGTGGTGTGGCGGCGGATCCGCGCCTTCCTGCGCCGCAGGAGGCAGCGGCGCGGGGCCCGGCGCCGGGCGCCGGCCCCCGGAGAAGCCCCCGGAGAAACATCAGTGAGGTCATCGGCATGACACGGATCGTGGTGATCGGCGCCGGGATGGGCGCGATGGCGGCCGCCGCGCGGCTGGCCGTCGCGGGCCACCGAGTGGCGGTGTACGAGCGCGGGGACACGCACGGCGGCGCCGTCGGGCGCTTCGCCCGGGACGGCTTCGTCTTCGACACCGGGCCGGGCCTGCTGCACCTGCCCGCCGTCTACCGCGATCTGTTCGTCAAGACCGGCAAGGAATCGCTGGAGCAGAGCATCGAGCTCTCCCAGGTGGATCCGGCGAGCAGCCATCTGTTCGCGGACGGCACGGCAGTCGCCCTGCCCAACGCCTCCCGCGCGGGCGTCGTCCGGGCGCTGGACGAGGCGATCGCCCCGGGCGCGGGCGAACGCTGGAGCGAGCTGGTCAACCGCGCCCGCGAGGCGTGGGAGGTGACGCGCCGCCCGCTGCTGGAGGAGCCGCTGCGCGCGGGGAGCGGGATCGACGACCCCTATCCGGCCGTGCGCAGGCGGGGGTTGCTGCGCCGCGCCGCGCCCCGCACCCTCGAGGCCGTCGCGGAGCGGGAGTTGGCGGACCCCCGGCTGATCGCCCTCCTGGAGAGCCATGCCCTGGCGTACGGGCTCGACCCGCGCACCGCCCCGCCGAGCGCCACGGTCCTGCCGTACCTGGAGCAGACCTTCGGCAGTTGGTATGCGCACGGCGGCATGCGGGCTCTCGCCGACGCGCTGTATGCGCGCTGCATCGCCCGCAGGGTGGAGTTCCACTTCGGGGCGGAGGTCACCGGTCTTCTGGAGAAGGACGCCCCCCATGGCCTCAAGGGCGAGGGGGGCACCCCCGGCGCGGCGGGGGTGCGGCTGGCCGACGGAAGCGTGGTGGAGGCCGACAGCGTGGTCGCGGGCGTCCCGTCCGGCGCGCTGGAGGCCATCGCACCCGGCCATGGGGACATCTCGGTCCCGCCCGGGAGGTTCACCGTCTTCCTGGCCCTGCGGGGCGCCCGCCCCGAGGGCGTGGCGCATCGCACGGTGATCCACCCACCCGACCGCGCCGCGGAGTTGGCGGCGGTGTTCGGCCCAGCGGGGGCGGCGTACCGGCCGACGGTGACCGCGCTGCGCCCGGACGACCTCTCCGTGCGTCCGGACGACAGGCACGAGGCCGTGACGCTCACCGCCACCGTCGCCCCGCACGGCCGCGTCGACTGGGCGGACGAGCGCACCGTCGAGGGCTTCACCGAGCGGATGCTGGCCGCCGCCGAAGCGGCGATCCCGGGGCTCGGGCAGCGGCTGCTGTGGCGGGAGACCCGCACTCCGCTGGATGTCCGGGCGGCCACCGGCGCCGAGGGCGGCGGAGTGCCGGCCCCCGTGCTGGCGGGCGCCGGGGGCGCGTTCCTGCGCCCCGGCAATGCGACCCGGCTGCCCGGTCTGCACCGGGTCGGCGGCTTCGCCCATCCCGGCGGCGGGCTCGCCCATGCGGGGATGTCCGGAGCGCTGGTCGCCGGTCTGATCGTGGAGGGGACGGACTTCCGCGGCTCGCGGTGAACCCGGTGCCTGTCCCGGGGCATCAGTAGCGGTACTGCCCGTCGTAGTCGCCCCCGGGCGCGGGCTGCTGCTGCGGGGGCGGCGGGAGATCCGTGTCCCGCTGCTGGGGCACCCAGACACCACCGGGCGGGGTGTCCATGTCGTAGTGCTGCGGCGCATAGGTGTCGCCGGGGTGGTACGGCTGCTGCTGCACATACGACTCGTACTGCTGCTGCCCGTATCCCTCATAGGGCTCGTAGGTCTGCGGGCGGCTGCCGATGTAGGGATCGGAGTACGCGGCGTACTGCCCCTGCCCATAGTCGAATTGGCCGCCGAAGACGGTCGTCTCCTCGGCCGCGGCGGCGTACTGGCCGTAGCCGGATCCGTAGTCGGCGTGTTCCACGGTCGGCTGCTCCGGCACGTTCGGCATCAGGCCGGCAGGGGCGGCAGCAGTGTCGGGGGCGTCCGGGCCTTCGGCGAGCGGCGCCGGCGGCGGGTCCGCAGGGGCGGCGCTCCGCGGAGCCGGCTCGGCGGCGCGGGCCGCGCCGCGCTCGCCCTTGCCCCGGCGGCGTCCCGCCCGCGACCCGCCGGCCGCGCGGCCCGCGGCCTCGGCCCCGGGCGTGGCCCCGGCGGGCGGACGCCGGATCGCCCAGCCCTCGGAGAAGCCGCGCCGGAAGGAGAGCGTCACATACACCTGCCCGACCGCGAAGGCGGCCGCGCCCGCGATGATGACCGCCACCGAGGGGATCGCCACACCGGCGACGACGCCGCTGAAGCCGAAAAAGGCGAGGAGCCGCCAGCGCAGCCGGGCCTTGTACTGCAGCAGCACCTCGCTGAGCAGCCAGAGCGCGACGACGCCGAACGCGAAGTAGAGGACCGTCCAGCCCATTAGCGCCCCTCTCGTCCGGCCACCGTTCCCGGCAGGCCGTCAGGACCGCTGGTGCAGTCCCAGGTTCTCGTAGATTTCCAAGGTGGCCGTGGAGTGGTTCAGGGTAATGAAATGCAGCCCGGGAATCTCCTCGGCCATCAACCGGGCACACAGGTCCGTCGCGTACTCGATCCCGATCGAGCGTACAGCCGCCGGGTCGTCCTCCACCGCACGGATCCGTTCGGCGAGCGCCGCGGGGAATGCCGCATTGCTGAGCTGTGCGAACCGTTCGATCTGACGCACGTTGGTGACCGGCATGATCTCGGGGATGATCGGGGTGTCACAGCCGGCCGCCGCCACTCGGTCGCGCAGCCGCAGATAGTCCTCCGGGTGGAAGAACATCTGGGTGATGGCGAAGTCGGCGCCCGCCCGGCACTTGGCCACGAAGTGGCGGATGTCGGAGTCCCAGTCCGTGGAGCGCGGGTGCATCTCGGGGAAGGCCGCCACGCCCACACAGAAGTCGCCCGACTCCTTGATGAGCCTGACCAGTTCGACCGCGTGGTCGAAGCCCTGCGGATGGCGCACCCACTCGCCCATCGGATCCCCGGGCGGATCGCCGCGCAGCGCGAGCATGTTGCGGATGCCCACGTCGGCGTACTGGCCGATGATGTTGCGCAGCTCGGCCAGGGAGTGGTTGACCGCCGTCAGATGCGCGACGGGGGTGAGGGTGGTGTCGGTCGCGATGCGCTCCGTCGCCCGTACGGTGCCCTCGCGTGAGGAGCCGCCGGCGCCGTAGGTCACCGACACAAAGGTGGGGGCGACGGCTTCGATCCGGCGGATGGCGTTCCACAGGGTCCGTTCGCCCCTCTCGGTCCTCGGGGCGGCGAATTCGAAGGAATACGAGCGCTCGCCGGAAGCGAGCAGTTCACGCACGGTGCGTGCGCGATCAGTCCTGGTGGAAGCAGTGCCAAGGGCCATACCGGTCAAGTTAACCAGCGGTGTGGCGACTCCCCCAATCCGCTTCCGGGATATGCCCTTTTCATCCGCCGTTTCATCCGCCGCCCGTCCGCCTTTCGGACGGCTCGGGCATGGCTCGGGCATGGCTCAGGCGGCGAAGGCCCGGATCCGCTCGGCGAGCGAGGCCGCCGCCGCTCCCGGGTCGTCCGCCTCGGTGATCGCCCGGACGACGACGATCCGCCGGGCGCCCGCCTCCAGCACCTGGTCGAGGTTGCCCGCGTCGATTCCGCCGATCGCGAACCACGGCCGGCCGGACTCGCGGGACGCGGCGTGGCGCACCAGGGAGAGCCCCGGGGCGTGCCGCCCGGGCTTGGTCGGGGTGGGCCAGCAGGGGCCGGTGCAGAAGTAGTCCACACCCGGCTCGGCGGCCGCGGCGTCCACCTCGGCCGGGGCATGGGTGGAGCGGCCGATCAGCACCCGGTCGCCGAGTATCGCCCGGGCGGCGGGCACCGGCAGATCGCCCTGGCCCAGGTGCAGCACCTGGGAGCGGGCGGCGTGCGCGACATCGGCGCGGTCGTTGACCGCGAGCAGCCGGTTGTGGCGGCGGGCCGCGGCGGCGAAGACGGCGAGGTGCTCCAGCTCCTCCCCCGCCTCCAGGCCCTTGTCGCGGAGCTGCACGATGTCCACTCCGGCGGCGAGCACCGCGTCCAGGAACTCCGGCAGGTCGCCCTGGCGCTTGCGCGCGTCGGTGCACAGGTACAGCCGGGCGTCGGCGAGCGGCGGGCGCGCGGTGGCGGACATCGGGTTTCCCCCCGGGTCGGCGGTGTGCGGCCCGGACAGCCGGGCCGCACACCGCACATGGTTGCTAGGGACGGGTCAGACGGCGAGCGCCTGGGCGCGGCGCTTCACCTCCGTGCCGCGATTCTCGCGCAGCGCCTGAGCGGGGGTGCCGGGCAGGGTCGGGTCCTCGGTGAACAGCCACTCCAGCATCTCCGCGTCGGTGAAGCCGTCGTCCTTGAGGAGGGTCAGGGTCCCGGTCAGGCCCTTGACGACCTTGTTGTCCTTGATGAACTCGGCCGGCACCTGGAGCGCCTTGTTCTCACCACGGCGCACGGCGATCAGCTGGCCCTCCTTGACCAGCTGCCGCACGCGCGTCACCTCCACGTCGAGCATCTCGGCGATGTCGGGAAGGGTGAGCCAGGCGGGGACGAGTCCATCGATCTTTGCGTCAATCTCGGTCACGAGGACAAGCCTGCCATCCGGGACTGACAGCCGGTAGCCGGGTTGACCCTGCCGGGTGCGAACCCCTGGCGGGGCGGCCTCAGGAGGTGGCCGCCTTCAGCGGAACCGACGCGTCCGCCGCCTTGGCCCGGTCGATGGCGGCACCCCGCTCGATGAGCTTGCGCCCCTGCGCCAGGTCCCGGGGGCGTCCCACCGCCAGCAGCGCGACCAGGACGCCCGCCCGCAGCCAGCACACCGTCCAGGCGGTACCGGCCGGATCGCCGCGCCAGACCAGCTCGTCGGCGTCCGAGTGGTGTCCCGCGTACTGGACGAAGCGGCCGAACTGCTCCGACCAGAAGTACGGCACCGGGTCGTACACCGGCCCCTCGGCCGGACCGTGGACGATGTTGGCCGCGACCGTCCGCGGGCCCTGCAGGGCGTTGTCCCAGTGGTGCACCAGCAGCCGCTCGCCGTACCGGGCGGAGGGGAAGGACGCGCAGTCGCCGACCGCGTAGACGTCCGGCAGCGAGGCGCGCAGCCGGTTGTCGGTGACCACCGAACGGTCCGCCGCGAGCTCGATGCCCGAGCCGGCCAGCCAGCCGGTCGCGGGCCGGGCGCCGATGCCGACCACCACCACATCGGCGGGCAGCCGCCGGCCGTCGGCCAGCAGGACCGCGCCCGCCTCGATGGCGGCCACCCGGGCGCCGGTGAGCAGCCGGGCGCCGCTGCTCGCGTACCAGTCCGCCATGTGGGCGGCGACCTCGGCCGGCAGGGCACCCGCCAGCGGCCGGTCCGCGGCCTCCACGACGGTCACCTCGCACCCCGCCTCGCGGGCGGCGGTGGCGAACTCCGCGCCGATCCAGCCGGCTCCCACCGCGACCACCTCGCGCCGCTCGGTCAGCAGCGGGCGCAGCCGTTCCGCGTCGTCCAGGGTGCGCAGCAGGTGGACGCCGGGCGCGCCTTCGCTGCCGGGCAGTTCGACAGGTTCCGCGCCGGTGGCGACGACCAGCACGTCATACGGCACGGTGCCGCGCACCGTGTCCAGCTCGTGGTCGGCGGCGCGCAGGCCGGTGACCTCACGGCCGAGCTGCAGTTCGATGCCGAGGGAGGCGAAGTCGACCTCAAAGGCGGAACCTTCTGCCTTGCCGAGCAGCACGGCCTTGGACAGCGGGGGCCGGTCGTAGGGCTGGTGGGGCTCGGCGCCCAGCAGGGTGACCGCCCCCTGCCAGCCCTGTTCGCGCAGGGCGACGGCGGTCTGCACCCCGGCCATGCCGGCGCCGACGATGACGACGCGGCCGTGCGCCGCGGCGCTGCTCGTGTCCCGGCCCTCCCAGGCCTCGGAGGCAGAGCCACTGGGGGTGTTCGTCTGCTCACTCACCCGATCACTGTATGGCGGCGGCCGAGGTCTTTCGGAGCACCGGGTGACGAGACCTCCGACACAGCTGACACAACGTCATGACGGTTGGCCGCCGTCGGCGGACCCGCCGCCTTCCGGCCGGTCCGCGGGCCGTACTAGGGTGGCCGCTGCAACAAGCACTCGCGGGAGCCCGGACGGACCGGGCTGAGAGGGAGGCTGGACGGCCTCCGACCGTACGAACCTGATCCGGGTCATGCCGGCGAAGGGAGGGGCTGGATGCCCATGCATGCTTCTGATCCGCCTGCCGATCCACTTTCCGATCCACGGGATTCCACCGGCTCGTCGGGGACGTATGACGTCCTGGTCATCGGCGGCGGGGTCATCGGCCTGGTCACGGCCTGGCGCGCGGCCCAGCGCGGGCTGCGCACCGCGGTCGCCGACCCGGCGCCCGGCAGCGGCGCCACGCGGGTCGCGGCGGGGATGCTGGCCGCCGTCACCGAGCTGCACCACGGCGAGCAGGCGCTGCTCGCCCTCAACCTGGCCTCCGCGCGGCGCTATCCGGAGTTCACCGCCGAGCTGGAGGAGGCCGGCGGACAGGACACCGGCTATCGCGCGTGCGGCACGCTGGCCGTCGCGCTGGACGCCGACGACCGGGCCCAGCTGCGCGAACTGCACGCCCTCCAGCTGCGGTCCGGGCTGGACGCGCAGTGGCTGACGGGGCGTGAGTGCCGTCGGCTGGAGCCGATGCTGGCACCCGGAGTGCACGGCGGGCTGCGGGTCGACGGCGACCACCAGACCGATCCCCGGCGGCTGGCGAGGGCCCTGCTGGCCGCCTGCGAGCGGGCCGGGGTGGCCTTCCACCGCTCGGCGGCGGTGCGCGCCCTGCTGTCCGGCGGCCGGGCCGCGGGCGCGGAGCTCGCCGACGGCAGGCTGCTCCGGTCCGGCCAGACGGTGCTGGCGGCGGGCAGCTTCAGCGGGCGGCTCGCGGGCCTGCCCGAGGAGGTCCTGCCGCCGGTGCGCCCGGTCAAGGGGCAGCTGCTGCGGCTGCGGGTGCCCGGCGGGTACCGGCCGTTCCTGTCCCGGACGGTACGGGCGGTGGTGCGCGGCGGCCCGGTCTATCTGGTGCCGCGCGAGAACGGTGAGCTGGTGGTCGGCGCGACCACCGAGGAGCTGGGCTGGGACACCACCGTCACCGCGGGCGGCGTCTATGAGCTGCTGCGCGACGCGCATGAGCTGGTGCCGGGCATCACCGAGCTGCCGCTGGTGGAGACCCTGGCCGGGCTGCGCCCGGGCTCTCCGGACAACGCCCCGCTGCTCGGCCCGACCGCCCTGCCGGGCCTGCACCTGGCCACCGGTCACCACCGCAACGGCGTGCTGCTCGCCCCGCTGACCGGGGATGTGCTCGCCGAGGTGCTGACCACCGGACGGCTGCCGGAGGCGGCCCGTCCGTTCTCCCCGCTGCGCTTCGCGCCCGCCCGCCCCGCACTCCAGGAGCAGTCCGCATGACCGGCACCGTGCAGGTATCCGTCAATGGTGAGCACCGGACCGTCCCCGGCGGGACGACCCTGGACGGCCTGCTGGCCGCGCTCACCGGGCCCGTCGGCGGCCGCGGCGGGGTGGCCGCCGCCGTCAACGAGACCGTCGTACCGCGCGCCCAGTGGCCGTCCACGGCGCTCGGCGACGGCGACCGGATCGAGGTTCTCACCGCGGTGCAGGGAGGCTGATCAGCTCAGATGGCAGACGATTTGCTCACCATCGCGGACACCGTCTTCACCTCCCGGCTGATCCTGGGGACGGGCGGGGCGCCCAGCCTGGAGGTGCTGGAGCGGGCGCTGCTGGCCTCGGGCACCGAGCTGACCACGGTGGCGATGCGCCGGCTGGACTCGAGTGTGCGGGGTTCGGTGCTGTCCGTACTGGAGAAGCACGGCGTGCGCGTGCTGCCCAACACCGCGGGCTGCTTCACCGCCGGCGAGGCGGTCCTGACGGCCCGGCTGGCCCGTGAGGCGCTCGGCACCGACTGGGTCAAGCTCGAGGTGATCGCGGACGAGCGCACCCTGCTGCCCGATCCCATCGAGCTGCTGGACGCCGCCGAGATCCTGGTCGACGACGGCTTCACGGTCCTGCCGTACACCAATGACGACCCGGTGCTGGCCCGCAAGCTCCAGGACGTGGGCTGTGCCGCGATCATGCCGCTGGGCTCGCCGATCGGCTCCGGCCTGGGCATCCGCAACCCGCACAACTTCCAGCTGATCACGGAGCGGGCGAGCGTCCCGGTGATCCTGGACGCCGGGGCGGGCACCGCCTCCGACGCGGCCCTGGCGATGGAGCTGGGGTGCGCGGCCGTGATGCTGGCCTCGGCCGTGACGCGGGCGCAGGAGCCGGTGCTGATGGCGGAGGCCATGCGGCACGCGGTGGAGGCGGGGCGGCTGGCGCACCGGGCCGGGCGCATCCCGCGGCGGCACTTCGCCGAGGCGTCGTCGCCGGTGGCGGGCCGGGCGGTGCTGGATCCGGAGCGGCCGGCCTTCGGCGGGATCGGTTGAGCCCGTCCGGAGGTACGCACTCACGGCCCGTCGCCGAGGGCTCGTAGACTCAGGGACCGTGGACACGACCCTGCCCGACCCCCTGGTCGACCAGCTGCTCGACGGCCGCTACCGCATCGAGGCGCGGGTCGCCGCCGGTGGCATGGCCACGGTCTACCGGGCCCTGGACACCCGGCTCGACCGGGTGCTCGCCGTGAAGGTGATGCACCCCACCCTCGCGGTGGACGCCGCCTTCGTGGAGCGCTTCATCCGCGAGGCCAAGTCGGCGGCGCGGCTGGACCACCCCAATGTGGTCAGCGTCTTCGACCAGGGCACCGACGGCGGATACGTCTACCTCGCGATGGAGTACGTGGCGGGCTGCACCCTGCGCGATGTGCTGCGCGAGCGCGGGGCGCTCCGGCCGCGGGCCGCGCTGGACATCGTCGAGCCCGTGCTGGCGGCGCTCGGCGCCGCACACCGGGCCGGGCTGGTGCACCGGGACATGAAGCCCGAGAACGTGCTGATCGGCGACGACGGGCGGGTCAAGGTCGCCGACTTCGGCCTGGTGCGGGCGGTGGGCACCACCACCACGACCAGCACCGGCTCGGTCCTGGGCACCGTCTCCTACCTCGCCCCCGAGCAGATCGAGCACGGCACGGTCGACACCCGCACCGATGTCTACGCGTGCGGCGTGGTCCTCTACGAAATGCTCACCGGCATCAAGCCGCACGCCGGCACCAGTCCGGCCCAGGTGCTCTACCAGCACCTGCACCAGGATGTGCCGCCGCCGTCCGGCGAGGTCCCGGACCTGGCCCCGGAGCTCGACGACGTGGTGACCGCCGGCACCGCCCGCGACCCGCGGCTGCGCCCGGACGACGCGGTGGGGATGCTCGGGCTGATCCGGGCGGCGCGCGCGGCGCTCTCCCCCGAGCAGCTGGACGCCCGCCCGCCGCGCGCCACCGACTCTCCCGGGGTGTCCGAGGACCGTACGAGCGTCCTGCCGAGCCCGGCGGTCTCCCCGTCCCCGCGCCCGCTCACCGCGGACGAGCGGCTGGACCGTACCGCGCGCATCGAGCGGCCGCCCGCGGTGCCCCCGCAGGCGCCGCCGCCCCTCGCCTCGCCCTGGCGGCGGCTGCCGGGGCCGCTGCGCCGGCTGCGCCGGCGCACGGTGGTGCTGGTGGCCGCCGCCGTGCTGGCGGTGCTGGCGGGCGCGGGCGTCTGGTACATCAACTCCGGCCAGTTCACCTCGGTCCCGGCCGTGCTGGACATGACACAGCAGAAGGCGGAGCAGGAACTCGGCAAGGCCGGGCTCCAGGTGCGGACCAAGCAGGCCTTCAGCGACACCATCGAGCGCGGCCATGTGATGGCCACCGATCCCGGTCCGGGCGAGCGCATCCGCAACACCGGCCGGGTGACGCTCACCGTCTCCCGGGGTCCGGAGCGGGCCGAGGTGCCCAATGTGGCCGGGATGCCGCTGGACGAGGCGAAGAAGAAGATCCAGGGCGAGGGGCTGACGGTCGGCGATATCAGCCGGCAGTTCAGTGACGAGACCCCGCAGGGCTCGGTGCTCTCCTCGGACCCCGCCCCCGGCACGGAGCGCCGCCCCGACTCCCCCATCGCGCTGGTGGTGAGCAAGGGCCGGCCGCGGGACGTGCCGGATGTGAGCGGCCTGACGGTCGACGAGGCCCGGGCCGCGCTGCGCGAGCAGGGTCTGGAGATCAAGGTCTCGGACACCCAGGTCTACTCCGTCAAGGACAAGGGCGAGGTGGCCGAGCAGTCGCCCGCCAAGGGCAGCCGGGCGGCCACGGGCGACACTGTCACCGTGACCGTCTCCAAGGGCAAGGAGATGCTCGTCGTCCCGGATGTCACCGGAAAGAGTGAGTCCGATGCCAAGAAGCTGTTGACCGACGCCGGGTTCGCGGTGCGGGTGGACCGGCCGTTCCTCTTCCCCCGCGACTCGGTCGAGAGCCAGTCGGTCAAGGGCGGCGACAAGGCCGCCCGGGGCGACACCATCACCATCCGGCTCAAGGGCGCCCTCTGAGGCGCCTGAGCAGTCCGAGAATTCCGGGAGTCATGAGCACCACGCCACGCAATCCCGTCGGCGGTCACGTTCCGGTGGCCGGCGGCCTGGCCAGGACCGGCCTGCCGTACGCCCGCGAGATGGGCGCCGAGGCCGTACAGGTCTTCGTCGCCAACCCGCGCGGCTGGGCGACCCCGCCCGGCGACCCGCGCCAGGACGAGGCCTTCCGGGCCGGCTGCGCGGAGGGGTCGCTGCCGGTGTACGTCCACGCCCCGTACTTGATCAATTTCGGTTCGCACACCGAGGCGACCGTCGACAGGTCGGTGGCCGCACTGCGGCACTCGCTGCGCCGGGGGCGGGAGATCGGCGCGCGCGGCGTCGTGGTGCACACCGGCTCGGCCACCGGGGGCAGGCCTCGCCGGGCCGCCCTGGCCCAGGTCCACGAGCGGCTGCTGCCGCTGCTGGCGGAGCTGACCCACCCGGACGATCCCCGGCTGCTGCTCGAGCCGACGGCCGGGCAGGGTTCCTCGCTCTGCTCGTGGATCGCGGATCTCGGGCCGTACTTCGAGGCGTTGGAGCGTCATCCGCGGCTCGGTGTCTGCCTGGACACCTGCCATCTCTTCGCGGCCGGCCACGATCTCGCCGGGCCCGGCGGGATGAAGCAGGCGCTCGACGAGCTGGTGACCGTGGTGGGCGAGGGCCGGCTGGGACTGATCCACGCCAATGACTCCAAGGACGTGGTCGGCGCGTTCAAGGACCGGCACGAGAACATCGGTGCCGGGCACATCGGCGCCGAGCCCTTCGCGGAGCTGTTCACCCATCCGGCGACGGTGGGCGTGCCGCTGACGATCGAGACCCCGGGCGGCAAGGCGGGACACGCCGCCGACGTGGCGCGGCTGAAGGCACTGCGCGGTACCGCCTGAGACCGCTTACGACCAGGCTGTCAGAGTTCGGGGCCCTCCCCCGGCTTCTCCTGGTAGGAATAGCGCTGTTCCTGCCATGGGTCGCCCACGTTGTGGTAGCCGCGCTCCTCCCAGAAGCCCCGCCGGTCGGTGGTCATGTACTCCACCCCGCGCACCCATTTGGGGCCCTTCCACGCATAGAGGTGCGGGACGGCCAGCCGCACCGGGAACCCGTGCTCGGCGGTGAGGAGTTCGCCGTCCTGGTGGGTGGCGAAGATCGACTGCTCGGCGGTGAAGTCGGACAGCCGCAGATTGGAGCTGTAGCCGTACTCGGCCCAGACCATCACATGGGTGACATCCGGCGCGGGCGGGGCGAGTTCGACGATGGTACGGGCCGGCACGCCGCCCCATTCGGCGCCGAAGACGCTGTACTTGGTGACGCAGTGCAGATCGGCGGTCACCGTCGCATACGGCAGGGCGGCGAACTCGTCGTGCGTCCAGCAGTGCTTGGCGCCGTCGGCGGTCGCACCGAAGACCCGGAACTCCCAGCGGTCCGCCCTGAACTTCGGCACCGGGCCATAGTGCGTCACCGGCCAGCCGCGCTGGATCCGCTGCCCCGGGGGCAGCCGCAGATGTTCCCCCTTGCGGCTTTCGGTGTCTTTCGAGGGCCCCATGGGTCAATGGTGTCAGACCCCGGGGGATGTTCATGACCAGGGGTGGCACTATCCGGACAACTCCCACTAAGTGTGCACTTACTGGACGGTATCCGGGGCCGGTGCGAGGATGCGCGCAATCTGCCGGACCCCCTCCCCCACGGCCTGGACGGCCATGGGCGGCACCCCCTGGAAGGAGCCTCTGCGATGCAGGGCGACCCCGAGATCATCGAGTTCCTCAATGAGCAGCTGACGGGCGAGCTGACCGCCATCAACCAGTACTTCCTGCACGCGAAGATGCAGGAGCACCTCGGCTGGACCAAGATCGCCGAGCACACTCGCGCCGAGTCGTTCGACGAGATGAAGCACGCCGAGGTGCTGACCGACCGGATCCTCTTCCTCGAAGGACTGCCCAACTACCAACGGCTCTTCCACGTCCGGATCGGCCAGACGATCGCCGAGATGTTCCAGGCGGACCGGCAGGTGGAGGTCGAGGCGATCGACCGCCTCAAGCGGGGTGTGGAGGTCATGCGGGCCAAGGGCGACATCACCTCGGCCAATATCTTCGAGTCGATCCTCGCGGACGAGGAGGACCACATCGACTACCTCGACACCCAGCTCGACCTGATCGAGAAGCTGGGCGAGCCGCTCTATCTGGCCCAGTTCATCGAGCAGTCGAACGGTGGCGCGAACTAACCTACGCCGCGAGGTCCCCGGCCCGTACCGCCGGCGTCAGCACCGTGACCTCGGCGCTCAGCACCCCGGACTCGCCGCGGTCGGCCAGCTCGCGGCGCGGGCAGGCGCCCCGGCCGAGCAGGGCCTGGATGCGGCGCACGCAGCTGCCACAGTCGGTGCCCGCCTTGCAGGCAGAGGCGATCTTGCGGGGCGTGCACGCCCCCTGATCCGCGTGCTCACGCACCTGCTGCTCGGTGATGCCGAAGCATGAGCAGACGTACACGCGGTCACCGCCTCGCCGGGATGGATCACGGGATGGATCAAAAGCATGGGATAGATCAAAAACAAAGGTAACCCTTACCTTACCCGGCTCGCCCGGGGGACCACAACGCCGTGGGGGGCGGGGGGCCCCGCCGCGCGCCCCCCCCCCGCCGCCCCGTTCTCGCCCCGCCCCCGGCCGCCCCCGGGCGCGCCCGGGCGGGCGGCCCCGCCGCCCCCCCCCCCCCCCCCCCGGCCCGGCCCGGGGGGGGGGGGGGCCCCTCCGGCGCCCCCCCGTCTCTCCCGGCGCGGGGGGTCGGTGCGGGCGCGGCCCGCCGCCCCCCCCCCCCCCCCCCCCCCCCCCCCCCCCCCC